>NZ_BCBO01000105.1:0-8506 GCF_001320835.1 Pseudomonas sp. NBRC 111138
GGCGGCACGGGCAGTATCGGCGGGGCGGTCACCGCCGATCCATGAGTACACACGGATCTTGTCACGCACCTGTCCGCCCAGCAGATCGCTGACCGACACACCGAGGGCCTTGCCCTTGATGTCCCACAACGCCTGGTCGATGCCGGCGAGGGCGCTCATGTGCACCGCGCCGCCTCGGTAGAAGCCGCCGCGATAGAGCACGGTCCAGATATCTTCGATATTGCGAGGGTCTTTGCCGATCAGGTAGTCGGACAGTTCTTCGACGGCGGCGGCCACCGTGTGAGCGCGGCCCTCGACCACAGGCTCACCCCAGCCGGTCACACCCTGGTCGGTTTCGACCTTGAGGAAGCACCAGCGCGGCGGAACGATAAAGGTCGTCAGTTTGGTGATTTTCATCTCTTGTCTCTCTTATAGATGCAGCGCCTGTGGGCGCGGAATATGCTCTCAGCTCAGGGCTTTCCAGGCGGCGACATAAGCCTGGGCACGGCTCGCAACCTGATCCACTGTCATGCCCGGCTTGAACAGCCCGGAACCCAATCCGAAGCCCTTGGCGCCGGCGTCGGTAAACACCTGCATGTTGTCCGGGGTAATGCCGCCCACCGGCAGCAGCAACGTGCCCGCCGGCAATACCGCCAGCCATGCCTTGATCACTGAAGGGCCCATCTGCTCGGCCGGAAACAGCTTCAACACATCGGCGCCTTCGGCCAGTGCGGCAAAGGCTTCGGTAGGCGTGGCTACCCCAGGCGACAAGTACAGGCCCGCCGCTTTGGCGGCACGCAGCACCTTGGCATCGCTGTGGGGCATGACGATCACCTGGCCTCCGGCCGCCTTGACCTGTTCGACCTGCTCAGGCGTCAACACCGTGCCGGCACCGATCAGGCAATCGGCGGGCAAGCTGTCGCGCAGGGTGCGAATGCTGGCGTAAGGGTCTGGCGAGTTGAGCGGCACTTCGATCACGCGAAAACCCGCGTCGTACAGCACTTGGCCGACCGCCTGGGCTTCGTCGGGGCGTAGGCCGCGCAGGATGGCGATCAAACCGTTTTGTGCGAGTGCTTGCTTGAGCATGTCAGGCCTCCAGTACAGGTCGAATGAGCCCGGCGGCTTGCGCCAGTTGCCACAGGCCACGCTCGGTGGCTTCTTGCGCCAGGCTGACGTGGGCAAATCCGCAAAGGGCGAGGGCGCGTTGATAGCGGGCGCAAAGTGCAGCAGCGCCGACCAGGATGATCGGCTGATGTTTGGCCGAATCTGGCAAGCCGGCGAGCTCATGGCCGATGAGCAGGCCAGACAGGTAATCGGGTTGCTGGTCGGGCGCCAGCTGCGCAGTGAGCCCAAGGGTACGGGCACTGAACAGGGTTGAAAGCACGCCACGCTGGCCATCGTTGGACAGCGCCACGCGCACGCCTTGATCAAACGCCTCGGCCTGGAACTGCTCGCTCGCTTGTTGGGTACGCCCCAGGATGCTGTGCTTGCTCAACACCGCAAACACTTCGCCAGTCATGAAGGTATCGAAATGGGTAATGCGGCCTTCCACCACCTCGACCCACTTGGAATGGCTGCCGGGCAGGCCGATCAACACCTGGGGCCCAAGCCCTTGCAGTACGCCGAGCACTTGGGTTTCTTCGCCACGCATGACATTGGGCAGACCCACTTGCTCGATCACCCCCGGCACGATATGCACCTGCACCCCACGCAGGCTGCGTATGCCATGCAATGCCTGGCCGAGACTGGCGACATCCACGGGCGTGCTGCGATAGGCCGCCTCGCTCCAACCCTGTGCGCTGCCGACCATGCCGCAAGCGATTACCGGCAGCCCGGGCTGGGCATCAAGCCAATCGCCACAGGCGCTATCGAACGCCAGTTCAAAGCCGTCAGTGCATAGCACACCGGCTATTTCCCGGGGCTCTGTGGGCAAATGCATGATGCCCCAGGCTTGAGAGCGCTGTTCCAGCACAACGCCCGCGGGGCCGAGTTTGTAAGCACGAAGGGAGCTGGTCCCCCAATCGAGCGCGATCAATTGCGCCTGCATCGCTTCACCTGAAATGAGTGGGTGCTGAAAAAAGCAGATGGGCGAATATAAACCTAGGGAGCGGAATATCTCAATATATAAATATCAATCCCATATAATGAGACAATACAAGATAAATCCTACAAACATTCTTGTTTTTACTTAGGGAAGGCCGCGGATTTATCGGGTAAGGAAGGTTAAAAAATCGACAAGTCCAGCTCGCGCATCGCGCCCATCCAGATGGCGTAATCGGTGTGGTCCTTGAGGTCGTCACCGGTTTCAGGGTGCAGGAACACCACCAGACCATTGCGATGCAGCGCCAGCCACGGCAACACCACACCGATATATTCCGGCTCGAACGCCAGCTGGCAACTCCAATCCGGGTGCGGGCCCACGGGCCGCTCGTGCACACGGCCCATGCGCAGCGGGAACAACTTGGCGGCGTCCTCACAGAGCGTGCGCGCCTGCTCAATCGTGCTGGCGTCGAAATAGATATGGGCGTGGTAGCCCTTGATACGTTGCATGACTGACTCCGGTTCCACTGTGGGCCGATCCTAGACCGCAATCGACGGCAGGGCCAGCCCGGTCAACGAGTGCGCACTGTTGGCCTGTTCCGCCACAAGCCACTCGACAAAGCGGTCCACCAACTGTCCGCGGCGTTTGCGCTGGGGTTGCACCACGTAATAGCCCAAGCGCGAGATCACCGTGGAGCTGATCGGCCGGCACAGCCAATTCTGCTCCAGCAGGTTATCCACCAGGTGGCGCCAGCCGATGGCGACGCCCTGGCCGGCAATCGCGGCCTGGATCAGCAAGGTGTAGTTGTCGAAGCGCAATTGCCCCGGGGTCGGCGCAGCCGTGATACCCAGTTCGCGGAACACGCCGTTCCAGTCAAACCATTGGCTGTTGTTTTCCTGGCGCAGGTGCAGCAACGGGCAGTCTTGCAAGGTCTGCACCGTCAGGGGCGCGACCTGCTCCTTGAGCCACTGTGGGCTGCACACCGGGAACACTTCCTCATTGAACAACCACAGGCTCTCGCCCTGCTTGAAACGGCCATCGCCGAACAGCACCGCCACATCAATATCGCTGCGCAGGGTGGCCGGGTTGCGCTCACTGGTGACCAGGCTGACATCCACCTGCGGGTTGGCCTGGTGAAAACGATGCAGGCGTGGCATCAGCCAATAGGCGGCGAAGGCAAAGTCGGTGGCGACTTGCAGCACTTCATGCTGGCTTTGTTGAGTGATGGCGCCGAGCCCCTGGTTGATGTTCTGCAGGCCGCCTTGCACATGCTCGAACAGCAGGGCACCGGCGTCAGTCAGTTCGATGCCGCGGTAAATGCGATCAAACAGGCGGATCGCCAGTTGCTCTTCAAGGCGTTTGATTTGCTGGCTGACCGCCGGTTGGGTGGTGCCCAGCTCCATCGCGGCCGCGGTGAAACTGCGATGACGCGCCGCTGCCTCAAAGGCGCGCAGCAAATCGAGAGAGAGGTCACCCAGCGCTTCATACATAAGCTCAACTTATCCTAGTCATTGCTGCTCATGGGCTTTACCCCATAATTCATGGGCCGCATGCTCATTGGCATAAACACTGCCTATGGAATGCCGAGAAACCATGAAGCGCAAGAACATTCTTTTCATCATGGCCGATCAGATGGCCGCGCCGATGCTGCCGTTCTACGGGCCTTCCCCGATCAAGCTGCCCAACCTCAGCCGCCTGGCGGCACAAGGCGTGGTGTTCGACGCCGCCTATTGCAACAGCCCGCTGTGCGCACCGTCGCGCTTCACCTTGGTCAGCGGCCAGTTGCCGAGCAAGATCGGCGCCTACGACAACGCCGCCGATTTCCCCGCCGATGTGCCGACCTATGCCCACTACTTGCGCCGCCTCGGCTACCGCACCGCGCTGTCGGGCAAGATGCACTTCTGCGGCCCCGACCAGTTGCACGGCTATGAGGAGCGCCTGACCAGCGACATCTATCCCGCCGACTACGGCTGGGCAGTGAACTGGGATGAGCCAGACGTACGACCTACCTGGTATCACAACATGTCCTCGGTGCTGCAAGCCGGACCGTGCGTGCGCACCAACCAGCTGGATTTCGACGAAGAGGTGGTGTTCAAAGCCCAGCAATATCTGTTCGACCATATCCGTGAGGAAGGTGACCAGCCGTTTTGCCTGACGGTGTCGATGACCCATCCCCACGACCCTTACACCATTCCCAAGCCGTTCTGGGACTTGTACGCAGACACCGACATCCCAATGCCCGCGACGCCGCCCCAGGCCGACCTCGACCCGCATTCCCAGCGGCTGCTCAAGGTTTATGACTTGTGGGACAAACCGCTGCCTGTGGATAAGATCCGCGACGCCCGCCGCGCCTACTTCGGTGCGTGCAGCTACATCGACAGCAACGTCGGCAAGCTGCTGCAGACCCTGGAAGAGACCGGCCTGGCCGACGACACCCTGATCATTTTCTCTGGCGACCACGGCGACATGCTTGGCGAGCGCGGCCTCTGGTACAAAATGCACTGGTTTGAAATGGCCGCCCGCGTGCCGCTGCTGATCAGTGCGCCGGGGCAGTTCGCCGCTGGCCGCGTCACCCAGGCCGTGTCGACCGCCGACTTGTTGCCGACCCTGGTGGAATTGGCCGGCGGCAAGCTGGACCCGGACTTGCCGCTGGACGGCCGCTCACTGGTCCCGCACTTGCAGGGGCAGGGCGGGCATGACGAAGTGTTTGGCGAATACATGGCCGAAGGCACCGTCAGCCCATTGATGATGATTCGCCGGGGCGCCTACAAATTCATCTACAGCGAGGACGATCCTTGCCTATTGTTCGATGTGCACAACGACCCGAGCGAGCAGGAAAACCTCAGCCAGTCAGCTGAACATCGGCCATTGTTCGAGGCGTTCTTGCGTGAAGCGCGGGCTAAATGGGATATCCCGGCGATCCATCAACAGGTGCTCGCCAGCCAACGCCGTCGCCGACTGGTGTTTGAAGCGCTGACCCATGGCAAGCTCAAGAGCTGGGATCACCAGCCACTGGTAGACGCCAGTCAGCAGTACATGCGCAACCATATCGACCTTGATGACCTGGAGCGCAAAGCACGTTTTCCACAACCCTGCCAAAACCAATAAGTAGACAGAGGGAAGGCCATGCAAAAGTTGACCGTGGTACTGAGTTTGGTGATGCTCAGCAGCGCCCAGGTGTACGCAGACACCCGCTGCGAAACGGTAAAGATGGCCGACCCAGGCTGGAGCGATATTGCCGCCACCAACGCTATCACCAGTTTCCTGCTGACGGGCATGGGCTATCAACCCAAGGTCGACACCCTGGCGGTGCCGATTACCTTCGGCGGGCTCAAGGACGGCCAGGTGGATGTCTTCCTCGGCAACTGGATGCCGGCGCAGCAAGGCTTCTACGACAAGTTCGTGGCCAATGGCGATGTGGTGCAACTGGCGAAGAACCTGGATGGCACCGAGTTCACCCTCGCCGTGCCGGACTATGTGTGGGACGCCGGGGTGCATGACTTTGCCGACCTGAATAAATTTGCCGACAAGTTCGACAAGAAGATCTACGGCATTGGCTCCGGCGCGCCAGCCAATATCTCGCTGCAGGAGATCATCAAGAAGAATGATTTCGACCTTGGGCAGTGGAAGCTGATCGAGTCCAGCGAACAGGCGATGCTCGCAGAGGTCTCGCGAGCGGTGAAAAAACAGCGTTTTATCACCTTTCTCGGCTGGACCCCGCACCCGATGAACGTGCAACTGAAAATGCGCTACCTCAAGGGCGGCGAGCAGTACTTTGGTGCCACCGGCAGCGTCTATACCTTGACTCGCAAGGGTTACGCACAAGCGTGCCCCAATGTCGGCAAACTGCTGACCAACCTGAGTTTTACCCAGGCCATGGAGAACAGCATCATGGCTGACGTGGCCAACAACAAGGTCAGCAATGCGCAGGCGGCGAAGGCGTGGATCAAGGCCAACCCGGCAGTGTTGGAGCAGTGGTTGGAGGGCGTGAAAACCCTGGATGGCCAGGAGGCGTTGCCAGCGGTAAAAGCCAAGCTCTGACGTTAAAATCGGACGCAGAGCGTCCTGAGCAGCATTCCCACGCAGAGCGGGGGAACAATCACTCTGACGCTTGCCGCTGACCCTGTGGGAGCTGGCTTGCGTGCGATAGCATCACCCCGGTATGCCTGTCACACCGAGGCGCCAGCATCGCAGGCAAGCCAGCTCCCACAAGTACCCATGCATTGATACTCTTGCCAAAACCCTTTACCCGAGCCTGCGATGCCCCGGCCCAACCGCCATACAATTTTGCCCTTCCTGCGCTGGCTGCCGCGCCAAACCCGCGCCAGCGTCGGCCGGGACGCGATCGTCGGCCTCAGCGGCGCTGTGCTTGCGCTGCCGCAGTCGATTGCCTACGCACTGATCGCCGGTCTCCCTCCCGAATACGGGCTCTACGCCGCCATCATCCCGGTATTGATCGCCTGCCTGTGGGGCTCATCCTGGCACCTGATCTGCGGGCCAACGGCCGCCATCTCCATTGTGCTTTACGCCAGCATCAGCCCATTGGCCGTGCCAGGCTCCCAGGACTACATTACCCTCATCCTGTTGCTGACCTTCCTCGCCGGGGTGTTCCAGTGGTTGCTCGGCCTGCTGCGCTTCGGCGCGTTGGTGAACTTTGTCTCCCATTCGGTGGTGCTGGGTTTCACCCTGGGCGCCGCCGTAGTGATCGCCTTGGGGCAACTGCCCAACCTGCTCGGCTTGGATTTACCGAGCCAGGCCACGGCTATCAATGGCCTGCTGGCGCTGATCGACCATCGTGGCGAGTGGGACCACGCGTCCCTGGCCCTGGGGCTGGGTACGTTGCTGACAGGTATGCTGCTCAAGTACCTGGTGCCACGCTGGCCGACACTGTTGATCGCCTTGGTGTTGGGCAGCGTGGCGGCATGGCTGTGGCCGGCGATGTTCGGGCATGTGGCACGGGTCAGTTCGTTTATTGGCAAACTGCCGCCGTTCAGCCCGTTGCCGATGGATCTGGATCTGGTGCTGCGCCTGCTGCCCAGTGCCGTGGCGGTGGGAATGCTGGGGTTGGTGACCAGCCTGTCGATTGCCCGTTCGCTGTCCGCCCGCTCGCAACAACTGCTCGACGCCAACCAGGAAGTACGCGCCCAGGGCTTATCCAACATCGTGGGCGGATTTTTTTCCGGCTACCTGTCAGCCGGATCGTTCACCCGCTCGGGCCTCAGTTATGAGGCGGGTGCCTGTTCGCCATTGGCGGGTGTGTTTTCGGCCCTGTGGGTGGCGCTATTCGCGTTATTTGGCGCAGCGTTGATCGCGCATATTCCGATCCCGAGCATGGCGGCGAGTATCCTGCTGATCTGCTGGGGCCTGGTGGACCACCGCGGCATTCGTGCGCTGTTCCGGGTCAGCCGCGCCGAATTTGTGGTGATGAGCCTGACCTGTGTCGCCACCTTGTTGTTGGAGCTGCAAACGGCGATCTATGCCGGGGTACTGGCGTCGCTGTTTTTCTACCTCAAGCGCACCTCGCAGCCACGGGTGCAACACTGGCGCGACGGTGAAGCGGATGTGTTGCGGGTGGGCGGCTCGATCTTTTTTGGCGCCAGCCATTACCTGCAAGTGCGCCTGCAACGTCTGCAGGGTGAGCGGGTGGTGATCGAGGCGCAGCAGATAAACTTTATCGACTATTCCGGGGTGGAGATGCTGCACCAGGAGGCTCGGCGGTTGGCGGGGTTGGACCGTAGCTTGACGTTGCGTGGGGCCAGGCCGCAGGTGGTCGAGGAATTGATGAAGCTGGAGGGGCCGGATAACTGCCCCCTCCATTTCGAAGATTAAACCCGATCAACTGTGGGAGCTGGCTTGCCTGCGATAGCGGTGGATCAGCCAGCACATGGGTAACTGACCTATTGCTATCGCAGGCAAGCCAGCTCCCACATTAAGTGTGCCCACATCAGCGTGTGGGATCAGGCTAATTGCCGGCGCAGTTCGGCCAGTACGGGCGCCGAATCCGGACGCACACCGCGCCACAGCAAGAAGGCTTCCGCCGCTTGTTCCACCAGCATGCCCAGGCCATCCATCGCCACCGCCGCGCCTTGCTCGCTCGCCCAGCGGCAGAATGCGGTGGGTTCCTTGGCGTACATCATGTCGTAGCAGAAGGTCTTGCCCGGCTCGATCAGGCTGCCGGCAATCGGCGGTACATCGCCTGACAGGCTGGCCGACGTGGCATTGATGATCACATCCACCGGCTCACGCAACCAGTCGAAACCACTGGCAGACACCGGGCCCAGGTCATCGAACAGCTCAGCCAGTCGCTCGGCCTTTTCCACGGTGCGGTTGGCGATGATCAACGACGAGGGTTGCTGCGCCAGCAACGGCTCCAGCGCACCGCGTACCGCGCCACCGGCGCCCAACAACAGGATGCGTTTGCCTTGCAGGCTCAGCCCGGCATTGACCGTCAAGTCGCGCACCAGTCCCGCGCCGTCGGTGTTGTCG
>NZ_BCBO01000106.1:0-972 GCF_001320835.1 Pseudomonas sp. NBRC 111138
GTGCCGTCAGCCAATTTGCTCAAAGTGTTTACGGCGCCGGCGCGCTGCGCCCGTTCGGTCAGGGTATTGGCCAAGCGATAGGCCTCTTCCTTGAACGGCACGGTCACGTTGGCGCCACGGCCGTGTTGGAAGAACTCACGGGCACAGGCGGTGAAGTCCTCCAACGGCGCGAGCATCGTGCTGTAGTCCAGTTGTTCGTCGGTCTGGGCAGCGAACAGACGGTGAATCAGCGGCGATTTGCTATGGCCGATGGGGTTGCCGAACACAACATAACGGTCCATCACACCGCCGCCTTGGGCGCGGCAACGCCGAGCCAGTCACGGTCTTGCAGGAAGTAGTCGGTGAGGCGCGCCTCTTCGCTGCCGGCTTCGGCCTTCCAGTCGTAGCTCCAGCGTACCTGAGGTGGCAGCGACATCAGGATCGACTCCGTACGCCCGCCCGATTGCAGGCCGAACAGGGTGCCACGGTCATAGACCAGGTTGAACTCAACGTAGCGGCCCCGGCGGAACTCCTGGAACTGGCGTTGTTGCTCGGTGTACGCCATGGCCTTGCGACGCTGCACAATCGGCAGGTAGGCATCGATGTAGGCATCGCCGATGGCGCGGATGAAGGCGAAGCAGGTGTCAAAGCCCCACTCGTTCAAGTCATCGAAGAACAGGCCACCGATGCCACGGGGCTCGTTGCGGTGCTTGATGTGGAAGTAGGTGTCACACCAGGCCTTGTAGCGTGAGTACACGTCCGGGCCAAACGGTGCACAGGCCTGCTCGGCCACGCGGTGCCAGTGAATGCAGTCTTCTTCATTGCCGTAATACGGGGTGAGATCGAAGCCACCACCGAACCACCACACCGGTTCTTCGCCTTCTTTTTCAGCGATGAAAAACCGCACATTGGCGTGGGAAGTCGGTACATGCGGGTTATGCGGATGGATCACCAGCGACACACCCAGGGCCTCAAACCCACGGCCCGCCAGTT
>NZ_BCBO01000107.1:0-1569 GCF_001320835.1 Pseudomonas sp. NBRC 111138
CGATGGGCACTGGCAGACGGTGGCAGACCGCTGCCAAACACGTGGGAAAAGTTGACACCGCCTTTTTCGATCACCGAACCGTTTTCCATCACACGGGTACGACCGCCACCGCCGGCTGGCCGGGTCCAGGCGTCTTCGATAAAGCGAGTGTCCGTCTCGAAGGTTTCCAGGGCGCTGCAAATGCGGTCTTGCAGGTCAAGCAGGTAGGCTTTAACGGCCTCGGTGCGGGTAGTCATGGCATCACCTTGAATCGGGCAAAGCTACGCGAGGCCCATGGGGCGTCGGCGGCAAATGGGCGCACAGGATACCACTGCGCCTAGATGCCACTGCACTTAGGTGCACAGCAGTTGACGAGGATCAAGCTTAGGAGTCCGATAGGGGGCTACGCAGATTCGAACCCAAGGAGAAGTGCAGATGGCCAAACGTATCCAGTTCAGCGCCCATGGCGGCCCCGAAGTACTTGAATATGTGGACTACACGCCAGCGGAGCCTGGCCCACAGCAGGTTCGGGTGCGCAACGAGGCCATCGGCCTGAACTTCATCGACACTTACTTCCGCAGTGGCCTCTACGCGCCGCCCGCGCTGCCATCGGGCCTTGGTGCGGAAGGCGCTGGCGTGGTGGACGCGGTGGGCAGTGAAGTCAGCCAATTCAAAGTTGGCGACCGCGTGGCCTACGGCAGCGGCCCGCTGGGTGCCTACAGCGAGCTGCATGTGTTGCCTGCGGCCAACCTGGTGCACCTGCCGGATGAGATCAGCTTCGAACAGGCCGCCGGTGCCATGCTCAAAGGCCTGACCGTGCAATACCTGTTGCGCCAGACCTATGAGCTCAAAGGCGGTGAAACCATTTTGTTCCACGCCGCTGCGGGTGGCGTGGGCTCCCTGGCCTGCCAATGGGCCAAGGCCCTGGGCGTGAAGCTGATCGGCACGGTGAGCTCGCCGGAAAAGGCCGCCCTGGCCAAATCCCTCGGCGCCTGGGAAACCATCGACTACAGCAAGGAAGATGTCGCACAACGCGTACTGGAATTGACTGACGGCAAGAAGTGCCCGGTGGTGTACGACGGCGTCGGCAAGGACACCTGGCTGACCTCACTGGACAGCGTGGCGCCACGGGGTTTGGTGGTGAGCTTCGGCAACGCGTCGGGTGCGGTGGATGGGGTGAACCTGGGGATTCTGTCGGCGAAGGGCTCGCTGTACGTAACCCGGCCAACGTTGGCGACCTACGCCAACAGTGCGGCAAACTTGCAGGCGATGGCGGACGATCTGTTTTCGATGATCAAGAGCGGCAAGGTGCGCATTGATATCAACCAGCGCTACCCGCTGGCGGAGGCGGCCAAAGCGCAGACGGAGTTGTCGGCACGGCGCACGACTGGCTCAACCATCCTGCTGCCTTAAGATCGTTCCCACGCTCTGCGTGGGAATGCATACCGTGACGCTCTGCGTCACAAGCGGACGCAGAGCGTCCAATGCGGCGTTCCCACGCAGAGCGTGGGAACGAGCTGCACCTTACGAGGGGCGCACCACATCACCCGTCACCAGGTCCCGAATCAGGCTCGGGTTCTTGCGCCCCCC
>NZ_BCBO01000108.1:0-968 GCF_001320835.1 Pseudomonas sp. NBRC 111138
CGCCCAACACCAAGTCCACTTGCCCGCGAAAATACTGCTCTACGCGAAGCCGCGTGCGGGCCGCCGGGCGGCCCTGAGGGTTGGCCGAGGTGGAAATCAACGGGCCGACCTGGGCGCACAAATCTCTCACCAACGGATGATCACTGACCCGCAGCGCTACGGTGTCATGCACACCCGTGACCCATTCAGGCA
Source organism: Pseudomonas sp. NBRC 111138 (assembly GCF_001320835.1). Taxonomy (NCBI): domain Bacteria; kingdom Pseudomonadati; phylum Pseudomonadota; class Gammaproteobacteria; order Pseudomonadales; family Pseudomonadaceae; genus Pseudomonas; species Pseudomonas sp. NBRC 111138. The sequence goes on from NZ_BCBO01000108.1 coordinate 193, forward strand.
GCAAGTCTTGATGGGGCACCAGCCAGGTATTCGGCCCTGGCCAAGTGCTGGCCATGCGTTCGATCCACGTTTGCGGGAAATCTTCAAACAGAAAGTCGAACTGACGAATATTATCCGCCACCAGGATCAGGCCTTTGTCGACCGAGCGGTTCTTGATCGCCAACAGTCGATCCACTGCTTCTTCGTTCCACGGGTCGCAGCCCAGGCCCCAAACCGCTTCGGTCGGATAGGCGATCACTGCGCCTGCGCGAATTTCCCGTGCGGCTTCCAGCACACGCCACCTGTTGACCATTGTTTACTCTCCGGACTAAAGCTCTGGGCAGTTTACCGATCTTCGTTACAAAACCTAGCGCCAAAAACGGGCCACTACAAAAGCGGGCACCGCGCCAGCCAGCGCCCGCTTTCGCAAATCACCTGGCCCTCCAACTCCAGTTCCGTCAGGGTGGCCAGTACTTGGGACAACGGCCGACCGCTGGCAATCGCCAAGGCTTCGCTGGTATGCGGTGCCGCATGCAGCAGCGCTACCAGCGGATGGATCACGGGCACCGGCGCAGCATGGGACAACCGCTGCCAACCGCGCAGGCTTTCAAGAATGTGCTCGATGGTTTCCACAAGCACCGCGCCATCACGGATCAGTTGATGACAGCCCTTGGCGGCGGGGTGGTGGATGGAACCCGGAATCGCGTACACCTCGCGCCCTTGCTCCGCCGCCAGGCGTGCGGTGATCAGCGAGCCGCTGGCCATACTGGCCTCCACCACCAGCACGCCTAACGACA
>NZ_BCBO01000109.1:0-13998 GCF_001320835.1 Pseudomonas sp. NBRC 111138
AATCCGGTTGCGCCTTGGGAAATTACCGGCCTGGGGCGCTGCATCCAGCGGAAACTCGGAAACCACGGCGCTGCCTTGGGCAATCATCGCGGCGGCGAGCCTGCGATGGCGCTGTGGATAAAAATTTTCCAGGCCCGTGCCGAGCACGCCTATGGTATGGCCGCCTACGTCCAATGCCGCCTGGTGCGCCGCGCCGTCAATGCCCACCGCCAGCCCACTGGTGATGACAAAACCGGCGCTCGCCAGGCTACGGGAAAAGGCCGCTGCCGTGTCCATGCCCGGGCGAGAGGCACGCCGACTTCCCACCATGGCCAACTGTGGTTTTTCCAGAATACCGGGGTCGCCCGCCACGAATAACAACGGCGGCGCATCGTCGATCTGCGCGAGCAACGCCGGGTAATCAGGTTGGTCCCACATCAGCAAATGCTGGGCCGGGCGCCCCAGCCAGGCCAACGCTTCACTGGCACCGTCACGGACTTTGGGGCTACGTCGGGCCTCGGCACTGACGGCGGGCAAACCGAGGGAATGCCAGGCGCTGGCGGGAGCACTCAGGGCCTTGGAAGCGCAACCAAAGGCTTCGATCAATACGTGAAAACGCTTGGGCCCCAGTTCTGGCAGCCTGTGCAAGCGTAGCCGGGCTTCCAGCTCTGCCGGGGAAATATCGCTACTGTTCATCGGATTCATATGATCATCCTTGACCGGAACAAGCTGTGGATAACTCTGTTGGTAACTTATTTAGCAGGCTATTTATTGCGCTTGATCAGCCGTCTCGAAACGGTCTTGCACGGCTAGCGACCGTGAAGCACTGAGCACCAGGGCATAGCTGAGCTTTTCATAGGTACGAAACACCAGAAGGGTGCCGGCTCGCTCATCCGGGAGTGGCGTGGGCGTGCCGGTGAGGGCGTCTCGCACGGTGGCGCCAGCCTTGATCACCGTCAGCAGTTGGCCCTCCACCAGGCCATCGCGGCGGCCCTTGTTCAGGGTCACAGCGTCGAGCACGCCAATCTGCGTGACGCCCTTGGGGATGTCGATGATACGCCCTGTAATCAAGGGTGCAGGTTTGCACGGCTCCAGGTTCGCCAAAGCAACGGGAGGCTCGGCGCGCAACAAGCGGTCGCCTGGGCGGATTTCCTGGGTCACCCGTTGCACTGCGAGGGTGGTGAGGCTGTCGGCAAGCACAAAGCGCGCAGTGCCGATGTCGTCGGCATTGATGCCGAGTAACTCCTGGGTAACGGGGTCGGTGTAGGCCTTGCCTCGCCGAAAGATCCCGTAGCTCGGCTGGGCCGGGTCCAGACGCCCGCGCGCATGCACACGCTCGTCGTTGGCACCCAGCACGCGCCCGCCTTGCGCCGCAATAATATAAGGCGCGTTATCCAGGTCCTCGGGCGAGTCAAAAATACGGTTGTGCAGTAAAAAATGCTGGATGGCCTGTTGCGCTGCCTGATCCAGGCGCTCAGTGGGTTGCGCAATCAACGCCGTGGCGAACGGGGCCCACAGCAGCAAGACGAGTAGCGATTTCCTCATGGGGTGAATCTCCTTTATTATGTGCGTTCGCGTGAAATGCCATGGCCTTCGCGGCTTCCGAGCGTTTCACACCGGCCGTATGGGTCCATCCCACCGCCGATTTGTCTCTTCCTCACATGTGCAGCAATTACGCTTATGGCTATTTTGAACATCCTCGAATTTCCCGACTCGCGCCTGCGCACGATCGCCAAGCCGGTGGCCGTAGTGGACGACAAGGTTCGTCAGTTGGTCGATGACATGTTTGAAACAATGTATGAAGCCCCGGGCATCGGCCTCGCCGCTACCCAGGTCAACGTGCATCTGCGTGTCGTGGTCATGGACCTGTCGGAAGATCGCAGCGAACCTCGGGTGTACATCAACCCTGAGTTCGAACCGCTGACCGAAGAGATGGGCGAATACCAGGAAGGCTGCCTGTCGGTACCGGAGTTCTACGAAAATGTGGAACGCCCGCTGCGCGTGAAGATCAAGGCGCTGGACCGTGACGGCAAGCCTTTCGAACTGGTTGCCGAAGGCCTGCTGGCGGTGTGTATCCAGCATGAATGCGACCACCTCAACGGCAAGCTGTTTGTCGATTACCTGTCCACGCTCAAGCGTGACCGCATCAAGAAGAAGCTGGAAAAAAAGCATCGCCAGCAAGCTTGATGCCCTTCTTCCAAAGGCTTGCTGCGGCAAGCCTTTTTCTTTTGTGACCGCTTTTAACCGAGAACTCCCATGACCGAGCCATTGCGAATTGTTTTTGCCGGCACTCCTGAATTTGCCGCCGAACACCTCAAGGCGCTGCTTGCCAGCCCTTATGACATCGTCGCGGTGTACACCCAGCCGGATCGCCCGGCCGGTCGCGGGCAAAAACTGATGCCGAGTCCGGTCAAGCAGTTGGCGCTGGAGCACAACATTCCTGTGCTGCAGCCGCCGACCCTGCGTAACGCCGACGCCCAGGCCGAACTGGCCGCGCTGAAGCCCGACCTGCTGGTGGTGGTGGCTTACGGTTTGATCCTGCCTCAGGCTGTGCTGGATATACCGCGCCTGGGTTGCATCAACAGTCATGCTTCACTGCTGCCACGCTGGCGCGGTGCGGCGCCGATTCAGCGCGCCGTTGAAGCGGGCGATCAGGAGAGCGGCGTGACCGTGATGCGCATGGAAGCCGGCCTGGATACCGGGCCGATGCTGCTCAAAGTCACCACCCCGATCTCCGCCCAAGACACCGGCGGCAGCCTGCACGACCGCCTGGCTGAGCTGGGGCCGCCCGCCGTGATCCAGGCCATCGCTGGCCTGGCTGCCGGCACCCTGCAAGGTGAAATCCAAGACGACAGCCTGGCCACCTACGCCCACAAGCTGAACAAGGACGAAGCGCGCATCGACTGGAGCCGCCCAGCCGTGGAACTGGAGCGCCTGGTACGTGCCTTCAACCCATGGCCGATCTGCCACAGCACCCTGAACGGCGAAGCCTTGAAAGTGTTGGCCGCGACCCTGGCTGATGGCGCAGGTGCTCCCGGCGAGATCATCGGCGCCAGCAAAGACGGCCTGTTGGTGGCTTGCGGTGAACAGGCGCTGTGCCTGACGCGTCTGCAATTGCCCGGCGGCAAGGCGCTGAACTTCAGCGATCTGTTCAACAGTCGTCGTGAGAAATTCGCCCTGGGCACCACGCTTGGAGTGGTCACTCAATGAACCCACGTCTGGCCGCCGCCAAGGCTCTCGCCGCTGTGCTCAATGGCAAGGCTTCGCTGAACAGTTCTCTGCCGACGCAGTTGGATAAGGTTGAAGACCGCGACCGCGGGTTTACCCAGGACCTGGCCTTTGGCACCGCCCGTTGGCAGCCACGGTTGTCTGCGTTGGCCGCCAAGCTGCTGCAAAAACCGTTCAAAGCGGCGGACGCGGATGTCGAGGCGCTGTTGCTGGTGGGCCTCTACCAGTTGCTCTACACCCGCGTGCCGGCCCACGCCGCTATCGGTGAAACCGTCGGTTGCGCCGACAAGCTGAAAAAGCCCTGGGCCAAGGCCCTGCTCAATGCCGTGCTGCGCCGCGCCCAGCGTGAAAGCGAAACGCTGTTGGCCGAGCTGGAACATGATCCGGTGGTGCGCACCGCCCACCCGCGCTGGCTGCAAAAATCCCTGAAGGCCTTTTGGCCCGAGCAATGGGAGGCTATCTGCGCGGCCAACAACGCGCACCCGCCGATGATCCTGCGGGTCAACCGTCGCCACCACAGCCGGGATGCATACCTGCAATTACTAGCCGGCGCGGCCATCAACGCCACCCCGTGCGTGTACAGCACGGACGGTATCGTGCTGGAAGTCGCCGCCGATGTACGCAGCCTGCCGGGCTTTGCCGAAGGCTGGATCAGCGTGCAGGACGAGGCCGCGCAATTGGCTGCCGATCTGCTCGATTTGGCCCCAGGCCAGCGCGTACTCGACGCCTGCTGCGCGCCAGGCGGTAAGACATGTCACATTCTTGAGGGTGAAAAAGACCTGGCCGGTGTGGTGGCTGTGGACCTTGAGGCCAAGCGCCTGGTGCGCGTGCGGGAAAACCTTGCACGCCTGGGCCTCAACGCCGACCTGATCGCCGCCGACGGCCGCGACACCGCCACCTGGTGGGACGGCAAGCCATTCCAGCGCATCCTGCTGGACGCTCCTTGCTCCGCCACCGGCGTGATCCGACGTCATCCGGACATCAAGCTGACCCGCCAGCCCGACGACATCGCCGCCCTGGCGGTGTTGCAAGGCGAACTGCTCGACGCGCTGTGGCCAACCCTGGAAGTCGGCGGCATCCTGCTTTACGCCACCTGCTCCACGCTGCCCACCGAAAATACCGAGGTCATCCAAGCTTTCCTCGCCCGCACCAGCGGCGCGCGCGAACTGGACCTCGCCACTAGCGCCGGTATCAAGCAGCCCCACGGTCGCCAACTGCTCGCGCAGGAAGGCGGGCACGATGGCTTCTACTACGCCAAACTGATCAAGATCGCTGCCGCGCGCGGCTGAATGGTTTTAAGGGAGTGACCGGATGAAAATCATCATCCTTGGAGCAGGGCAGGTTGGTGGCACGCTGGCCGAACATTTGGCCGGTGAAGCCAACGACATCACCGTGGTCGACACCGATGCCGAGCGCCTGCGCAACCTGGGCGACCGCCTGGACATTCGTACGGTGCAAGGTCGCGCGTCGTTTCCGACGGTGCTGCGTCAGGCCGGTGCCGACGATGCCGACATGCTGGTGGCTGTGACCAACAGCGACGAGACCAACATGGTCGCCTGCCAGGTCGCCCACACCCTGTTCCATACCCCGACCAAGATCGCTCGGGTGCGGGAAGCGGCTTACCTGACCCGCGCCGGGTTGTTCGACAACGACGCCATTCCGGTGGACGTACTGATCAGCCCGGAACAGGTGGTGACCCACTACATCAAGCGCCTGATCGAAATTCCAGGTGCGTTGCAAGTCATCGACTTCGCCGAAGGCAAAGCGCAACTGGTGGCAGTGAAGGCCTATTACGGCGGGCCGTTGGTGGGCCAGCAACTGCGCCAGCTGCGTGAGCACATGCCAAACGTGGAAACCCGCGTCGCCGCGATTTTCCGCCGTGATCGGCCGATCCTGCCCCAGGGCGACACGGTGATCGAGGCTGACGACGAAGTGTTTTTCATCGCCGCCAAGGCGAACATTCGTGCGGTCATGAGCGAAATGCGCAGGCTCGACGAGAGCTACAAACGCATCGTCATCGCCGGCGGTGGGCAGATTGGCGAGCGTTTGGCCGAAGCCATCGAAAGCCGCTATCAGGTGAAGATCATCGAGATGAGCCCGACGCGGTGTCGGCATTTGTCCGACACCCTCGACAGCACTGTCGTACTGCAAGGCAGCGCCTCGGACCGTGACCTGCTGATGGAAGAAAACATCGCCGACGCGGATATCTTCCTGGCCCTGACCAACGATGACGAAGCCAATATCATGTCGTCCTTGCTGGCCAAGCGGCTGGGGGCGAAGAAGGTGATGACCATCATCAACAACCCGGCCTATGTGGACCTGATCCAGGGCGGCGATATCGACATTGCCATCAGCCCGCAGTTGGCGACCATCGGTACCTTGCTCGCCCACGTGCGCCGTGGCGACATTGTCAGCGTGCACTCGTTGCGCCGTGGCGCAGCGGAAGCCATCGAGGCGATTGCCCACGGTGATTCCAAGTCCAGCAAAGTGATTGGCAAGGCGATCCGCGATATCGGCCTGCCGCCCGGTACCACCATTGGCGCGATCATTCGCGATGAAGAAGTGATCATTGCCCACGACGACACGGTGATTGCCACCGGAGACCACGTGATTTTGTTCCTTGTGGATAAGAAACATATCCGCGATGTAGAGAAGCTGTTCCACGTGGGGTTGAGCTTTTTCTGATTTGAAAATTGTGTGAGCCTGCCGCCGCCATCGCGGGCTTGCCCGCGATGACGATATCGAAACCGCTATGTAGCTAAAGGACGCACAGTCATGCTCGAATCCCTGGAAAAAATGCTCGCCAAGGGTGTGGATAATTCATTGCTGCGCTTTGGCCTGGGCAAGGGTTATCTGGACCTGAAGGACAACGCAAAGGCGGCCGAGCATTTGCAGCGATGCGTCGAGTTCGATCCGAAGTATTCGGCGGCGTGGAAGTTGTTGGGCAAGGCGCGGCTGGGATTGGAAGATCGCGCGGCAGCACACCTGGCATGGGAGAAGGGCATCGAAGCCGCCCAGGCCCATGGCGACAAACAGGCCGAAAAAGAAATGACGGTGTTCCTGAAGAAACTTGATCGCCAAACCTGAGGTGATCACCTGTGGGAGCTGGCTTGCCTGCGATGCAGACACCTCGGTATATCAGGCACTCCGAGGTGATGCTATCGCAGGCAAGCCAGCTCCCACATTTGATCTCCATTGGGCTGGAGGTCAGCGGTGAGTCAGTACCACCGCGCCTCACCCGGCGGGCGTTTCTTGAAGCGCTTCATGCTCCACATGTACTGGCTTGGGTAAGCACCTACATAGCGCTCAACTACCTTGCTCATCGCCGCACAGGACGTCGCGGTGTCGGTGCTGTACATGTCCTCCGGCGCCGCTTCCAGGATCACCTTGTAGCCCGAGCCGTCCGGCAGGCGCAGGGCGTGCAGGAATACACCCACGGCCTTGTGGCCCGCGAGCATGTTCGGCACGAACTTGCTGGTAAGCGCCTGGGTGGCAAAAAACGGTACGAAGATCCCGGCGGACTCAGCCGGCTCCGGGTCGGCAGGAATGCCCACCTGGCCGCCTTTGCGCACTTCCTTGATCACGCTGAGAATGCCTTCCTTGGTGGAAGCCGCCACGCGGTTGCCCAACTGCACGCGCTGCTTGCGCAGCAACTCGTCCACGGCCTTGAGCTTGGGCGGGCGATAGAAAATGATCGGTTTGCACTGGCTGCAGTAGAAGTGATTCAACACTTCCCAGTTGCCCAGGTGGCTGGTGATGCCCACCACGCCTTTGCCAGAAGCCAGGGCCTCGTGCAGCACTTCCAGGCCCTCGACTTCGCGGACCAGGTCGATGGAGCGCTGCGCCGGCCAGATCCACGCACAGGCGCTTTCAGTGAGGGACTTGCCGATGTCCATCAGGCTGCGGCCCACCAGGCGCTCGCGCTCTGCCGGGTCCATGTCCGGGAAGCATTTGGAGAGGTTGATCCGCACCGTATCGCGGGAACGGTTGGGGGTTTTCCACATGATCCAGCCGATCCCTGTGCCGACGGCTTGTACAGCGCGCCAGGGCAGCAGGGCAAACAACCGAAGAGCGCCTACCAGCAAGGCGCCTTTAAACTTTTCCACAGTTCACTCCTGATCGTGTGTGGTGCGCAAAGCCGGCATTCTAACCGGCGTTGACCAAGTCCGCGTAACGGTCGCAGTCCTGGGTGTGATCCATGACCATGCCCGAGGCCTGCATGAAGGCGTAGCAGATGGTCGGCCCGACGAAAGTGAAGCCGGCCTTTTTCAAGGCTTTGCTCATGGCTTGGGCTTCGGGCGTGATCGCCGGGACGTCGCTGCGATCCTTGAAGTGATTGACCTTGGGTTTGCCGCCGACAAACGACCACAGCAACCCCACCGGGTCTTCCAGCGCCAGCCAGGCCGCGGCGTTGCGCCGGGTAGCGTTGAGCTTCAAGCGATTGCGCACGATGCCCGGGTCCTGCATCAGCACCTCGATTTCTTCATCGCTCAATTGCGCCAGACGCTGCGCGTCAAAGCCGAACAACACCTTTCGATAATGCTCGCGTTTGCGTAAAACGGTGATCCAGGACAAGCCTGCCTGGAACCCTTCGAGCAAAAGCAACTCGAACAAACCCTGCGCATCGCGCAGCGGCGTTCCCCACTCTTGATCGTGATAAGCCATGTACAGCGGATCTTCAGAACACCAAAAGCAGCGTGGCATAAGGCTCCAGGGAGTGGTGGCGGGGCCGAATCGGGTATACTCCCGCTCTTTAAATCGCAGCCCAAGTAACAGGTGAATTTCGTGAGCCAGCCTACGCCAGCCGTGCGTACCTTCCAAGACTTGATCCTCGCCCTCCAGCAATACTGGGCCGAGCAAGGTTGTGTGGTACTTCAGCCCTACGATATGGAAGTAGGCGCCGGCACTTTCCACACCGCTACATTCCTGCGGGCCATCGGCCCGGAAACCTGGAACGCCGCTTATGTGCAGCCCAGTCGCCGCCCGACTGACGGCCGCTACGGCGAAAACCCAAACCGTCTGCAGCACTACTACCAGTTCCAGGTGGTATTGAAGCCCAACCCGGACAACTTCCAGGAGCTGTACCTGGGCTCGCTGAAACATGTCGGCCTGGACCCACTGGTGCACGACATTCGTTTCGTCGAAGACAACTGGGAATCGCCAACCCTGGGCGCTTGGGGCCTGGGCTGGGAAGTCTGGCTCAATGGCATGGAAGTGACGCAGTTCACCTACTTCCAGCAAGCCGGCGGCATCGAGTGCTACCCGGTCACCGGCGAAATCACCTATGGCCTTGAGCGCCTGGCCATGTACCTGCAAGGCGTGGACTCGGTCTACGACCTGGTATGGGCTGACGGCCCGTTCGGCAAGGTGACCTACGGCGATGTGTTCCATCAGAACGAGGTGGAGCAGTCCACCTACAACTTCGAACACGCCAACGTCGACAAACTGTTCGAACTGTTCGACTTCTATGAAAGCGAAGCCAAGCGCCTGATCGAACTCGACCAGCCGCTGCCGTTGCCAAGCTATGAAATGGTGTTGAAGGCCTCCCATACCTTCAACCTGCTGGACGCCCGCCGTGCCATTTCGGTTACTGCGCGCCAGCAATACATCCTGCGTGTGCGCACCCTGGCGCGTTCCGTCGCCCAAGCCTACCTGCTGGCTCGCGCCAAGCTGGGCTTCCCGATGGCAACCCCGGATTTGCGTGATGAAGTGTTGGCTAAGCTGGAGGCTGCACAATGAGTGCTCAAGATTTCCTGGTTGAACTGGGCACCGAAGAGCTGCCACCCAAGGCCCTCAATACCCTGGCCGATGCATTCCTGGCCGGTATCGAAAAAGGCCTGCAGACCGCTGGCCTGAAGTTTCAAGCCAAGAAGGTCTACGCCGCGCCGCGCCGCCTGGCGGTACTGCTGACCGCGCTGGAAACCCAGCAGCCGGATCGCAGCATCAACCTGGACGGCCCACCGCGCCAGGCGGCTTTCGACGCCGAAGGCAACCCGACCCAGGCGGCCCTTGGCTTTGCCAAGAAGTGTGGCGTGGAGCTGAGCGAGATCGACCAGAGCGGCCCGAAACTGCGTTTCAGCCAGGTCATCCCCGGCAAGCCGACCGCCAGCCTGTTGCCGACAATCGTTGAAGATTCCCTGAACGACCTGCCTATCCCCAAGCGCATGCGCTGGGGTGCGCGCAAGGAAGAGTTCGTGCGCCCAACCCAATGGCTGGTGATGCTGCTCGGTGATCAGGTCATCGATTGCACCATCCTCGCCCAGAAGGCGGGTCGTGAGTCCCGTGGTCACCGCTTCCATCATCCAGAAAGCGTGCGTATCACTTCGCCGGCCAATTACCTCAACGACCTGCGCGCTGCTTATGTGCTGGCCGACGCCAATGAGCGTCGCGAGCTGATCAGCAAGCGCACCGAAGAATTGGCCCGCCTGCAGGAAGGCACCGCCATCGTGCCGCCAAGCCTGCTGGACGAAGTGACCGCCCTGGTGGAATGGCCGGTGCCGCTGGTATGCTCGTTCGAAGAGCGTTTCCTCGATGTGCCGCAAGAAGCCTTGATCACCACCATGCAGGACAACCAGAAATACTTCTGCCTGCTGGATGTGGACGGTAAGTTGTTGCCGCGTTTTATCACCGTGGCCAACATCGAAAGCAAAGACCCGCAGCAGATCATCGCCGGTAACGAAAAAGTCGTGCGCCCGCGCCTGACCGACGCCGAGTTCTTCTTCAAGCAAGACAAGAAGCAGAAGCTGGAAGACTTCAACCTGCGCCTGCAAAACGTGGTGTTCCAGGAAAAACTCGGCAGCGTCTACGACAAGGCCGTGCGTGTGTCCAAGCTGGCGGCCTACATTGCCCCACGTATTGGCGGTGATGCCGCATGGGCTGCGCGTGCCGGCTTGCTGTCCAAGTGCGATCTGGCCACCGAAATGGTCGGCGAGTTCCCTGAGATGCAAGGTGTTGCCGGTTACTACTACGCCCTCAACGACGGCGAGCCGGACGATGTCGCCCTGGCCCTGAACGAGCAGTACATGCCGCGCGGTGCCGGTGCAGAACTGCCGAGCACCCTGACCGGTGCGGCCGTGGCCATTGCCGACAAGCTGGACACCCTCGTGGGTATCTTCGGTATCGGCATGCTGCCCACCGGCAGCAAAGACCCGTATGCCCTGCGCCGTGCGGCCTTGGGCGTGCTGCGTATCCTGATCGACAAAAAGCTGGACCTCGACCTGACCCAGGCCGTGGTATTTGCCGTCGGCCAGTTCGGCACCAAGGTCAAGCAAGCCGGCCTGGCCGAGCAAGTGCTGGAGTTCGTGTTCGACCGCCTGCGTGCGCGTTACGAAGACGAAGGCGTGGACGTTTCCGTCTACCTGTCGGTACGTGCCCTGCAACCGGGTTCGGCACTGGACTTCGACCAGCGTGTACAAGCCGTGCAAGCGTTCCGCAAGCTGCCGGAAGCCGATGCCCTGGCCGCCGTGAACAAGCGCGTGTCGAACCTGCTGAGCAAGGCCGATAACCTCGGCAGTGCCGAAGTCGACCCTAGCCTGTTTGCCGACGCCAAGGAGTTCTCGCTGAACTCGGCCATCGCCAAGGCAGAGAACGCCGTGAAGCCGCTGATCGCCGAGCGTGACTACGCGCAAGCGTTGGCGCGCCTGGCGTCGTTGCGTGAGCCGGTGGATGCGTTCTTCGAAGCGGTGATGATCAATGCCGACGATGCAGGCGTGCGAAAAAACCGTTACGCCATGCTCGCGCGTCTGCGTGGCCTGTTCATCAATATCGCCGACATTTCCGTACTGGGCTGATCATGTTGAAACTGCTGATTCTCGATCGGGACGGGGTGATCAACTATGACTCCGACGCTTACATCAAGTCGGTGGAGGAGTGGATCCCGCTGCCTGGTTCGATCGAGGCCATCGCGCAGTTGAGCAAAGCCGGCTGGACAGTGGCCATCGCCACCAACCAGTCCGGCATCGCCCGCGGTTACTACGACATCGCCACACTGGACGCCATGCACGCGCGGTTGCGCACGTTAGTGGCCGAACAGGGCGGTGAGGTGGGGCTGGTGGTCTACTGCCCCCACGGGCCGGACGAAGGCTGCGATTGCCGCAAGCCCAAGCCTGGCATGTTGAAAATTATTGCAGAACATTACAAGGTGCCCTTGGCTGGGATATGGTTCGTCGGGGACAGCCTCGGTGACCTGGAGGCGGCCAAAGCCGTCGACTCTCAGCCAGTTTTGGTTAAAACCGGAAAAGGCGAAAAGACCCAGGCTAAAAACCTGCCGGTAGGCACCTTGATTTTTGACGATCTGGCGGCCGTTGCCGCAGAACTTATCAACAACTAGCCGCCCTCGACTTCCTGACCAAGGACTGTTCGGGAGTGCGCTTTTAACAGGCGGGCCGTGTCCCGCAACGGTAAATGCCGCCATGTCGATCTTGCAGGCCATCAGAACCTTTTTCTTTTACCTGCTGCTGGGCACCAGTTCGTTTCTCTGGTGCACCCTGAGCTTTTTTATTGCACCCTTCCTGCCCTTCAAGGCGCGCTATCGCTTTATCAACGTCTACTGGTGCCGCTGCGCGTTGTGGCTGAGCAAGGTGTTCCTGAATATTCGTTTCGAGGTCAAGGGCGCTGAAAACGTTCCTGATCAGCCGTGCGTGATTCTCTCGAACCACCAGAGCACTTGGGAGACGTTCTTCCTCTCTGCGTATTTCTCGCCTTTGAGCCAGGTGCTCAAGCGCGAGTTGCTGTATGTGCCATTCTTCGGCTGGGCCATGGCCATGTTGCGTCCGATCGCCATCGACCGGGACAACCCCAAGGCTGCGCTCAAGCATGTCGCCAAGAAGGGCGATGAGTTGCTCAAGGACGGCGTCTGGGTGCTGATCTTCCCTGAGGGCACGCGGGTCCCCTACGGCACCGTGGGCAAGTTCTCACGCGGTGGTACCGCCCTGGCGGTCAACGCCAACCTGCCTGTGCTGCCGATTGCGCATAACGCTGGCAAGTTCTGGCCCAAGACTGGCTGGGCTAAACGCCCAGGCACTATCACCGTAGTGATCGGCGAACCGATGTATGCAGAAGGCGAAGGACCACGTGCCATCGCCGCCCTGAACGACCGCGCTGCGGCGTGGAATGAGGCGCAGCAACGGGCCATGGGCTCCCTGCCTCCGGAACCGGTGGTGGTGGAGACGCCGGCCGTTTGAGCATCTGTGGATAACCTGTGTACGCTTTGTTGGCGAATTGGCTTTTTTGCTTCATAACAAGCTGATTTACTTACATATTTCTGAAGCTCATAAAATTCAGAAAAACGTGCATAAGTTTTTTCTTCATAAAAAAACCGGTCCTTGTGACCGGTTTTTTATGCACAGCAGAAAAGCCGCTTTTTCAGTCCTCCAATAGCGGCAGCAGCAGGATAAACGTCGAGCCCTTGCCTAGCTCACTTTCGCACACGATCCGCCCTCCATGCCGTTCTACTACCGCCTTGACCATGGTCAGGCCCAACCCAAGACCTTCACTGCCCTGGGCCGAATCGAAACGTCGGTATTGGTTGAACAACTCCGGTAGATCCTTCGGCGCAATCCCCGGCCCCTGATCACTTATCCCGCATTCCAACCAGCCTTGCGCACTGCCATGCCTTAACCTGACGGTGGTGCCGGATGGGGAGTATTTAATCGCATTCTCCAGCACGTTGAACAATGCCCGTGTGAGCAGCGATTGGTCGGCATAGACCATGGCTTCATCCGCCTCATCCAGGTCGTGGACCAAATGGATGCCCTTCAACTGCGCAATCACCGCCACTTGATCAAAAGCGTCCATCACCAGCATGGCAAACAGGGTGGGCTGGAACTGGTAACCGTCCGCTTCAGCCTTGGCCAATTGCACAAAGGATTCGGTCAGACTCAAGGCTCGCCGTACCTGCTGTTCGATCTGAGTAAACACCGGGGACTCCTCGTTGTGCACGTCCAGCAGGGCGAGGATCGCTGAATGCGGCGCACGCAGGTCGTGGGAAAGGAAACGCAGCATCGTCTCGCGATGCTGCTGGGCTTCACGCTCCTTGCTCAGGTCCGTCAGGCTCAACAACCAGCCGAGGGCGAAATCCCCTTCGGCAGGCAGCAATGGGGCCAGTTCCATGCGCAAACTGCGTTGGTGGATATCGCGAAACTCGACCAGCTCCAGCGCCGAGAGGGCAGGGCGTACACCATTATGCAGCGGGGGATAACCCAGATCGGCGAGCTGTTCGACGAGGTTTTCGCCGACCAGGTCATTGCCGAATACTTCACGGGCCACGCGGTTGGCCAACAGGATACTGCCCTGGGGATCGGTAATCAGGGTCGCTACCGGCAGGCACTCCAAGCCATCAGCCATAAAGCGCCGCGTATCGCGGGTACGGCTGACGGCTTGTTCAAGGGCAAAGATCCGCCCTTGCAGCACATCGCCCTTACTGGCGGGCGCGCGACGACGTTCCGGAAGCACCTTGGGCTCGTTATCCAGGCGTGCCAGTTCCCAGCCAAAGTAGGCGAGGATCACGCTCAGACGTCGCCAATTCCAGATCAGGTAACTCAGCAACAAACCGATCAGGCACGCTGCGGGGCTCCACCAGTGGCCCAGGCGCAATAAGGCCCATGAGCCCAGCAAAGCCACGGCCATGCCTGCCAAGGTCATCCACAGGGCGTAGCGTGGGCGCACAAGCAGAAGGCCCAACAGCAGGGCCACCAGGGACGTTGCCAGCAACGCCGCCAGCCAGCCGGGCAAATCGACGATGCTGCGGCCCTGCAATAAACCATTCAGTACGTCCGCCTGGATCTCAACGCC
>NZ_BCBO01000110.1:0-19413 GCF_001320835.1 Pseudomonas sp. NBRC 111138
GACGCAAACCAACGCCCGCACCTTGGTCAGTGAGACCCGATATCTACCAGGGCTGGAAACGCGCGATGGGGATGGCGAGAAACTGCACGTCGTCACCGTCCAGGCCGGCCGCACCACGGTGCAGGTGTTGCATTGGGAAGGCGCGGCGCCGCAGCAACTGGCGAATGATCAATACCGTTACACCCTTAGCGATCATCTGGGCTCTTGTTCGCTGGAACTGGACAGTGAAGCGCGGATCATCACTCGCGAGACGTATCATCCGTTTGGTACGACGGCCTTCACGCAGAAGGGTGATTCGAGCGAAGAGAGTTATCGCACGTTGCGTTATTCGGGTAAGGAGCGGGATGCGACGGGGCTTTATTACTATGGGTTCAGGTACTACGTGCCGTGGTTACAGCGTTGGATTAACCCTGATCCGGCGGGACGGATCGACGGTTTGAATCTGTATAGAATGGTCAGAAATAATCCGGTTTTGCTCAGAGATGATGAAGGTCTGGTACCTACGAAAGAAGAGATCAACAAGTCGGCATCGCCCTCTCTATTTCAAAGAATGCTGCCAGCCTGGCTGAAAAAAAACAGCGTGATCCAAGAGCGATCATCTACGCACATCGCTGAGACGCAAGTTTACGTGTGGATCCCGCCAAGCGGAGGCGCGGCCACGGCCAATATACTGGTGACCAGACAAACATTCCAAGATGGCAGTAACAGAATTAGTTACGTGGGAGCCAACCCTGATGGTAGTGAGGAACAAAACTCTTCCGTTCATGGATATATAGAGTATGTGGTGCGCGATGACGCTGAGAAACGAGTTGCAGATGTTCATTTGTTTGATGCAAAGCCCGAGGGGAAAGGCTACGGTTCCCTGCTGCTTTTAGAGTTGACGTATGACGCTGAGGAACAGTCGATTCAAAGGGTCGAAGCGAGTGGCGTAGCGATGAGTGCTACAGGTTTCTACTTGTTGGCGGGGTTTCATCCCAGTCGGGAGGGGCACGATACCTTGGAAAGTACGATTCCAGGGCCGATAGATTTTTGGGGGGGGAGCCGACTGATAACCGGCTTGAGCGATGGTCGGATAGCACTATATCTCCCCGAAAGTTCAATGGTTATGTAGGGGCGAACGGTGTGAAACCTATAGATGAGTTTGGCGCAAAATTATATATGGCGCGACACAGTACTGCTACTTGGGAAGGGGAAACCGCACATATAAAGGAGCAGGCAAAACTGTCGACGATAAAGCGGGGATACTTCAAACAAGTTTAATGTTAACCGCAAGGGCCCTGGCGAGTAACTGTGTACAGGCGTTATACAGTCCAAATAAAAAGCCCCCACCCAACCCACTCATAGCTGACATGGATCTTCTGAAAAAGAAGGGATCCTATGAATCACTGAGGCCGTCAAACCTCATTACGAATGCGTCGTGGTAGGCGCAAGGGTCGGCAAGATGAGGGTAAGGGTCAACGTAGGTCATTGCACCCGACGATGTGGGAACCGGTTTGAATAACTTGCCACACAGTTTGCGCAAGGAGGCTTGGTTGATCAACGACGGAACCCAACGTTGCACTTATACAATGTGAGTTTTTTATGAATATTTCAGACGCCGCTGTAAGCCTGTCCACCCCTCTCAGCGTGTCCGCACCAGCGGAGGCCTCCAGCCAGGCAGGACCCGTGCAAGCGAGTGCCGCCCCCCTCGAGTCGCGCTCGGGGCCGCGTATGCAAAGTATGGGGCTTACGAGCTTGCGGCAAACTGTGCTGCAAGGCCTCGGCGATACAATTCGTTCGCATGTTTTGCCATCCTCAGTACTTCATAGCACCGACAGTTCGAAAGACAAAGCCTATGGGGCCGCGTTGACGTTCGTTGGCGGGATGGCGAAGGTGGCCGGCAAGAAGATGGCAAGCTCAGGTGGCGTTTCCTCGAAAGTCGCAGGTTCGGCGCTGATGTGGGGGGGTAAAGCGGCGGAGAAAATCGGCAAGAACACGTATAAAAATGCTGAACCCAAGGAGGACGGCAATTACAACGCGTTTGCACCGCGTAACTGGGTTCGTTAAAAACAGGCCTGACATCCCGCGAGGAGCTTTCTGTCTGTTTTGATGGTCATTGAACCGAAAAGCCCCCACCCAACCCACTGCGGATAGGGGACGCAATGGGCTGGGCGAGGGCTTCTTGTACGACTGTTTTACTGCGCGATAGTTTTCACCGATACACCACGTTCAACCGGTGTCGAGCGACCGTAGATATCTTCGAAGCGCTCGATATCGTCCTCACCCAAATAGCTGCCCGATTGCACTTCGATGATCTCCAACGGGATCTTGCCCGGGTTGCGCAGGCGGTGCACCGAGGCGATCGGGATGTAGGTGGACTGGTTTTCGCAGAGCAGGAACACGTTGTCGTCACAGGTGACTTCGGCGGTGCCGCTGACCACGATCCAGTGTTCGGCGCGGTGGTGGTGCATCTGCAGCGACAGGCACGCGCCCGGCTTGACCGAGATGTGCTTGACCTGGAAGCGGCCGCCCATGTCCACCGAGTCGTAGGAGCCCCACGGGCGGTAGACTTCGCAGTGGTTCTGGGTCTCGCTGCGGCCTTGCTCGTTGAGGGTGTTGACCATCTGCTTGACGCCCTGGACCTTGTCCTTGTGGGCAATCATCATCGCGTCCTTGGTTTCCACCACCACGATGTTGTCCAGGCCGATCACCGATACCAGTTTGCCGTTGCCATGCACCATGCAGTTGCGGCTGTCCTGGATCACTACATCGCCCTTGCTCACGTTACCGTTGGCGTCTTTATCATTGACCGCCCACAGCGAGGCCCAGCAGCCCACGTCGCTCCAACCGGCTGCCAGCGGGACTACGCAGGCGCGCTGGGTTTTTTCCATCACGGCGTAGTCGATGGAGTTGTCCGGGCAGCACGCGAAGGTGGAGTCGTCAAAGGTCACGGTGTCGGCGGTCTGCTCGCTGCGTTCCAGGGTCAGCACGCAGGTGTCATAGATATCCGGGTCGTGCTTTTTCAGCTCTTCGAGGAAGCGGCTGGCGCGGAACAGGAACATGCCGCTGTTCCAGAAGTAGCCACCGCTTTTGACGAACTCGACCGCACGTTTTTCATCGGGTTTCTCCACGAACTGCTGCACGCGGCTCACGCCTTCAGGTAGCAGCGAGTCGTTGGTGGACTTGATGTAGCCGTAGCCGGTTTCCGGGCGGGTGGCCGGCACGCCGAACAGCACCATCTCGCCACGCTCAGCGGCCACGGTGGCCAGGGCCAGTGCGCGCTGCAGGGCTTTCTGGTCGTCGATCACGTGGTCGGCGGGCAGTACCAGCATCAGCTCGTCACGGCCTTCGTTGACCAGCATCATTGCGGTCAGGGCCACGGCCGGCGCAGTGTTGCGGCCGAAGGGTTCCATCAGGATGCGCTGGCACTCTAGCTTGCGTGCGCTCAGTTGCTCATTGACGATGAAACGGTGATCTTTGTTGCAGACCACGATGGGGGCGTCCATGCCTTCGAACACCAGGCGCTCCAGGGTTTGCTGGAACAAGGTGTGCTCGCCGGTCAGGGCCAGGAACTGCTTGGGGAACTGTTTACGGGAAAGCGGCCAAAGACGTGAGCCGCTACCACCGGAAAGGATTACTGGGATCATGGGTGTTTCTCCTTGAATCAGTTTGGGTCAGAGCTACGAAGGTTTGTCGTTTCACTCTTGTTTTTGTCTCGGTCCTGAGTTGAAACCCGGTCAGTGTGGGAGCTGGCTTGCCTGCGATGGCGCCTACAAGACCGCCATCGCAGGCAAGCCAGCTCCCACAAGGGGGCATGTCAACTCAGGGAAATAGTCAGCGGGTCGACACTGGGCGTTTCACCCACACTGGCGACAGGCTCGAGCCCGAGCCGGTGACATACAGCACCGCCGCCTCACCGCGTTCCAACGCAACCGGCTTCACATCGCCGACTTTCTTGTCACCGTCATACAACGCCAGGCTCACTTTCACCGGGTTGATCTCACGCTCGCCACGGCCCTTGGCAGCCACCGACTTGACCACATCGGTCTTGCCGTCGGCGGTTTTCAGAGTCAGGGCCTTGTCGCTGAGGTTCTGCACGCGCACCAGGGATTTCTGCTTGTTCTTGAACGGGGGCTCTTCAATCAACTGCGGCTGGCCGCTGCCACTGTTGACCAGGGTGTAGTAGTGGTCGGCAGCCAGCTTGACCGGCAGGGTCTGGCTGCCGACCTTGGCGCTGTAGTCACCACCCGGCATGAAGCTGAAGTCGCTGCTGGCCAGTGGCGCAACGTCGCTGAGGTTGGTGCTGCCGACGGTGGCGCTGACCTCCTGGTTGCTGGCGTTGTAGATACGTACAAAGCTGGAGCCTTTTGGTGCAGTCGGGCCATACAGGGCGGCGTCACCGGCAGCGAAGGCCGACAGGGATACGAAGCTCAAGCCCGCTGCGATAGCCAGGGTTTTAGCGAGACGACGAGGAGTAGTAGTGAAAGTCATTGTGAGTTACCTCTCTTTCAGTTTTGCGCCCGGTCGGGCGTCTCGGATTTAGATGTGTTGATTGCCATGTTCTGTTGGCGCGAACCGGCTTGTTTAAGCTGCGCAACCCAGGCTGGGTCGGCATCACCGATTTCGTTGTTAACGGGCAGATAGCGTTCAGGAAACTCCCAGATCAGCACCTGGGGCGGGCTGTTCTTGAAGTCATCACTTTTGAGATAGCTGAGCATCGGCAGGATCGGGCCATGGCCGTCTTCGGCGTAGCTGACCACGTCGCTGTGCAAGGCTTGCTTGAGTGCGCCGACGAAGTTCCAGTTGGGGTTGGCGCTGTAGCTGGTGCCGACCAGTGCCACCGGGGTTTCGCTGTCGCTGAACAGCGCGTCATCACCTTTCTCTTCGGCCAGGTGGGTGACGCGTTTTTCCAGCGGCTCTTTGGGCGGCATCAGGTTTTCGAACAGCGGGTCCAGGGGCAGGAACAAACGCAGGTCGCCTTTATGCGGTTCGGTTTTCTCGGCCTCGGTGACAAAACGCTGCGGCTCGCCGCTCAGTGGGGTCTTGTCGGCAATCGCCTTGGCCAATTGCTTGGCGGCGACTTCGGCACCGTCCGGGGTCCAGTGGGTATCGGTACGCAGGAACACCTGCTTGCCGGCGAGCTTGGCCTGTTGCAGCGGGCCGAGCAGGTCTGGCGCCGGGATGTTGTCTGCCGCCACGCGGGCGTGGAAGTCCTGGTACAGGTTGGCGTGGATGCTCGCCGGTTTCACCTCACCCAAGTGCTCCGGGTACAGGCGCACCTTGGCCGGTACGATCGCCATCACCAGTTGGATGCCCTGGGCCTTGAGCTTCTGGCGTACGCCTTCGACCAGCGCGTAGTTGCCTTGCAGGTTCTGGTCTTCGTTGACGGCGGGGTTGAATTCCTCGTCGCTGTACAACCAGTGGTCACGGCCCAGCACCACGCCAGGGCGGCCTTCATTGAACAGCTTGTAGTCCAGCGCTGCCCACAGGTTGGTGCCCAGGCGCTTGATCGGGAACTCGTCGTCGTAGTGAGTCTCGACGGCTTTGGTCCAGCGACCGTTAAGCACCGTGGCATCGGCGTTGGTGCTGA
The DNA here is from genome assembly GCF_001320835.1 of Pseudomonas sp. NBRC 111138. Lineage (NCBI taxonomy): Bacteria > Pseudomonadati > Pseudomonadota > Gammaproteobacteria > Pseudomonadales > Pseudomonadaceae > Pseudomonas > Pseudomonas sp. NBRC 111138. The sequence continues at coordinate 5,570 of NZ_BCBO01000110.1, forward strand.
AGCCAAAGAAGCTGCGCAGTGACCAGGCGCCCAGTGCCAGCAACAGCACCAGGAACAGGCTTATGTAGAGGACGCGTAATGAACGGGTCATGGTCGGCTCCCTCAGAATTGGAAGTAAAGGAACGGCGAGAAACTCTGCGCCGACAGTTTGAGAATCGACGCCACGAACAGCAGCAGCACCGCAGCGCGCATGGCGTAGCGTGGCCAGTCAGCGGTCCAGTAGGCCGGTTGCACGGCAGCGTCACGGCCCACGCTGAAACCGGGCTCGTGGATGCTGCCAGGATTGTCGCCGGGTACGGCCTTGATCAGGCTCGGGTCGGCTGGCTTGGCCTTGTCGGCCGGGCGGTTGGTGTAGAAGTCGCGCAGGCCGAAAAACGCCAGCGTTGCGTAGGCCACCACCAGGGTTGCCACTTGCAGGCCGGTAAGGTTGGCGCGGTTGAGTTCCGACAACGACCATTCGCTGAAGCTGAACATCGCACCGTACATGCGCCCGGCAACGTGCAGGTTTTCGGCGCGGAAGATCACCCAGCCCATCACCACCAGCAGGAAGGTAAAGGCCCAGCGCAGCACATTGAAACTGCGCGGCGCGGTGTTCAGGCCGATGGCTTTTTCAATCGCCAGCCACATGCCGTGCCAGGCGCCCCACACGATGTAGGTGATGTTGGCGCCGTGCCACAGGCCACCGAGCAGCATGGTCAGGAACAGGTTGCGGTAAGTGGTCAGGGTGCCTTTGCGGTTGCCGCCCAGGGTGATGTACAGGTAGTCACGCAGCCAGGTGGACAGGCTGATGTGCCAGCGCCGCCAGAACTCGGTGATCGACTGGCTGATGTACGGCTGCTTGAAGTTTTCCATGAAGCGGAAACCCATCATCAAGCCCAAGCCAATGGCCATGTCGCTGTAGCCGGAGAAGTCGAAGTACAACTGCGCGGTGTAGGCCAGCGCGCCGAGCCAGGCATCGCCTGTTGTGGGGTTTTGCAGGGCGAAGCAATGGTCGGCCACCACCGCCAGGGTGTCGGCAATAAAGACCTTCTTGATGAAACCCTGCATGAACCGCGTGCAGCCCTCGGAGAATTTATCCAGGGTGTGGGTGCGGTTGTTGAACTGGTCGGCCAGGTCACGAAAGCGCAGCACGGGACCGGCGATCAGGTGCGGGAAGATCGCCACAAACGCCGCAAAGTCGATGAGGTTGCGAGTCGCCGGAGTGTCGCCACGGTACACGTCGATGATGTAGCTGATGGACTCGAAGATGTAGAACGAGATCCCGATCGGCAACAGCACGTGGGTGAGGATGAACGGCTCCAGTCCCGCGGACTTCATCATCACATTGATGCTGTCGACGCCGAAGTTGGCGTACTTGAAGTAGCCGAGGATGCACAGGTCGACCGCCACGCCGAGCAACAGCCAGCGCTGCGCCGGCTTGGTGCGCACACCGGCGGCACCGACCTTGAGGCCGATCCAGTAGTTCCACAGCGTGACGGCCGCGAACAGCGCCAGGAAGTCCACTCGCCACCAGGCGTAGAACACGTAGCTGGCAATCAGCAGCAGCAGGTTGCGATAGCGTTGCCCGCTTAAGTAGTACAAGCCGAGAAAGATCGGCAAGAACAGAAACAGGAACACATTGGACGAGAAAACCATCCCGATCTCTCCATGTTTAACCAACAGTCAAGGGCCGGAGCCCCCCCAAACCCCCCCACGATTTCGGGGGAGGTTGTGATCGTTCCCACGCTCTACGTGGGAATGCCTCTTGTGACGCTGTGCGTCACGCTTTGGGACGCAGAGCGTCCCGTGCTGCATTCCCACGCAGAGCGTGGGAACGATCAGCGACTAGCTGCCTTTGTTGCCTTTTTCATGCGCCGGGTCGTAGACCTTGGTCAGGTCGCCGCCCAGGCGGAAGGTCTTGAACGGTTGCATGCCATGCTTGCGTTCGATCACGTCCGGGGCGCAGGTGTAGAGGGTGCAGAAGGGCTCAAGCCAGGCAAATTTCATGTCTTCCTTGAGGTCCTTCATGTCCTGCTCTTTGCCGTTCTTCTGCTCGAAGATGTCCGGGTCTTTCACCCCGGCCAGCACCTTGTCGCCCAGGCGCTTGAGCGCGCTGTTGTTTTCCTGGCGCAGGTCCACGCCGTTGACCAGGGCAAAGCTGGCGATCATCGACAGCGGCGGCAGGGCGTAGTTGTGGTACGACAGGGCGCGTTGCTGGCGCTTCAATTCGTTCGGCAGGAAGCCCTGGTCATCGACCTGGTTCACGCCGACCTTGTATTCCTTCACCGCCCAATCAAACAGGTCGCGGCGGTTGGTAGCGATGGACGTTGCCATCACCGACCAGGCGGCCCAGTAGGAGTGGTTGTTGGTTTTTTCCAGGGGCAGGTTGTCCCAGTCGCTCACCACCTGGTCGGCCAGCTTGTTGAACCAGGCTTCGATTTGCTGGGCTTCCTGCGGGTGCTTGGCCAGCGGCTGCGACTCGGAGAACTTCAAGCGCACATAGGCCGAGGCCATGCTGCCCAATGCCCATTTGCGCATGGACTTGCCGGTGTGGTTGAAGTCCTTGGACATCAACGCATCGGCCTTGGCCCATGACACCAGCCAGTTCAGGGTGCATTCGAGTTGCTGCGGGCGACCGTCACGCATGAACTGCATCACGCGCTTGCTGGTGTCTTTTTCCAGTTTGGTGATGTCGGCGGTGCTGTCGCGAAAGGCTTTTTCCGACTGCACATTCAGGGTCGAACGGGCCTTGTCTGAGCCTTCGTACTTGCTGCGAAACTGCAATGGCCCGGTGTAGGGCGTTGGCATGCTGTCGCAATCATTCTTGAAGTCGCCGGTCTTGAACGCTTCGATCGGTGCGAAATAGCCCTGGGGCGGGCGCAACGGCGCGGCCGCATTCACGGAGCCGGCAAACACGGCCAGGCCCAGCAGGGTAGGGAGCAATAACTTTTGCATAAGTAACCTCACTTCCCGAGTTGGGCGGTCTGCTGACCACCGCTTGGGAATACGTTGCGTGTGCAAATTTTCGCTTCAACCTTCTGCGCCGCAGCGCCCGCTTCGGGGCCCTGCACTTCCACGGCCAGCAAGTTCTGCGAGGCCCAGTCTTCATCGGTGCGCAGTTCAAAGGCGAAACGCCCGTCTGTATCGGATGTTTCGGGTTTCTCGATCTTGATGTCCTCGTGGCGCCCGTTCATGTACCAGAGGGTGGCTTGCAAGGTTTTCACCGACGGATCGGCGAAGCGGATATCGACCTGATGGTTGGCGTTGCGCAGGTCTTTGTTCGCGCTGTTGACCATCAGTTCGTTTTTGCCCGGTTTGAGCGTGGTGCTGGCCGACATCTGCGCGGTCTTGCCTTCGCAGCCGTTGTCCAGCAGCGCCATCATCTGGCGGTAGATGGTTTCCTGGTCGAGGCGGTACAGCGGCGAGAATTCCCAGATCAGGATCTTCGGTGGGCTCTTCTGGAATTCATCGCTGCCCAGGTACTGCAGCATCGAGCCTTCCAGGCCACCGCCGGGGAAGGCGACGTTGAGGATGTCAGCGCCAATTTCTTCTTCCAGGAAGCCGGCGAAGTTGTAGTTCTTGCCGCTGTGGCTGGTGCCCACCAGGGTGATCTGCGGGTTGCCCGAATCGCCGAACAGGTCGCCGTCACCGGCTTCGCCCTTGGGCTCGGTGGTGAACTGGTCCATGTACTGGATCGCATAGCTGGTGCCGCACAGTTGCCCGGCCATGTTGTGCAGGGTGCCGGTCTTGCCCATGCGGCCCGAGCGCTTGGTCTCGAATTCACGCTTGGGAATCTCGGCATATTCCGGCATCTGCTTGACCTTGGCCGCGACGATTTTCGCGGTGCGCTGGGCGCCGTACGGGGTCCAGTGCTGGTCGCCACGGAAGTAGAAATCGTGGGCCGGCAACTCATCCGGCAGTTGCTCGTTGGTCAGCGGCGACAGGTCTGGCACCACGTAGCCCATCTTGGCGAAACGCCCGAGCATGGTTTTGTAGTTGGTCAGGGCCTTGTCGAAATCGTACTTGGCCTTTTCCTCAGGGTTGAGCTTGTTGCGGTTCACCAGGCCACGGGTCGGCTGGTAGACCACCACCAGTTCCACGCCCTTGCTCTTGAACGCATCGTGCAACTGCTGCATGCGCTTGTAGCCGGCCGGGGTGGTGTCGAACTCGGTGCGCAGGTCTTCCTGGGTACGGAACAGCCAGTCGCCCTGGGCTTGCACCAAGGTGGTGAAGTTCTGCTGGTAGCGCGTGGTGTAGTTCTTGGCGTCATGGGCGGCCGGGCACAGGCTGCAGCACGGTTCGGCGGTGAAGGTAGGGGCTTGCACTTCATCGGCGCGTACGCCCTGGCTGGCCGCCAGCAGGCCGAGGGTCAGACCCGAGAGGCTCAGCAGTTTGATCATGTGTGGGTGCATAAGGGTCATCCTCAGTCCTGCAATTCGGTCTGGCGTTCGACGGGGTCGATCAGCACGGCTTTCTGCTGGCGCACCAGCAGGTCGAGAATTTCTTCCTGGCGGTCACCCAGGATGCCGGAGAAGCTGATACCGCTGGATTTGGTCGGCGCCAGCATCGACACGCGATACAGCTCGATACTCAACGGCGAGTCGATAGACAGCGGCCCGCTGCCGTTACCCGCCAGTTCACCGCCAACCACGATCAGCGAGACCTTGGCATCGAACGGGTCGAGGGCGATGTCGCGGTCGGTGTCGGTCAAGTCCTTGATGTGGCCGTACACGCCGGTCAGGCCGTTGGCCATCGAGGTGTTTTCGTAGAGCTTGATGTTCACGCTGTTACGCACGCGGATCCCGTGGCGACGGTTGCTGATCACCTTGTTGCCCCACAGCAGGTTGTCGCCGCTCTCATAGAGGGTGATGCCGTCGGTGTGGTTGCGGTAGATCTCGTTGTCGGCGATCAGGTTGTTCACGCTGTTACGGTCGATCACCAGGCCCGAAAGCTTGTTGTCGTAGCTGCGGTTGTTGAAGATGAAGCTGTCGTTCACTTCCCGGGAAATGATGATGCCGTGTTTCTTTTTGGTGCCGTACACGGTGTTGTCCGCGATGATCAGGCCGTGGGAACGGTCATGGGGGTCAATGCCGTAGACGATGTTGTCTTTGTAGGTATTGCCCTTGATCACAAAGCCTGTGGTCTCGTAGCAGTAGAAGCCGTACCACATGTCCGAGAACTCGGAGTCGATGATCCAACCGGTCGGCTCGGGGCGCTTGAGCACCTTGGCCATGTTCGGCGTGTACTGGGAAATACTCACCCCGTACGACTTACTGTTGGCGTAGCCGAAGCTGGCCATCTTGGTCTTGGAGATATAGGTCTCGGTGCCGCCCCAGGCCAGCAGGAACGGGCGGAACTCCTTGGCTGACTTGAACAGCGCCGGGCCGTTGGTTTTTTCATCCCAGCCGGTGACCTTGGTGTCACGCACGAACAGCTGGCCGTCGTTGATCAAAAACGAGCCGGCTTGCTGGGACAGGCGCAGTTCCTGGGTGTTTTTGTCGATATCGAGGATGCCTTTACGGCCCACCACGATCGGCAACTTGGCCAGGAACACGCCCGGCGACGTTTCGCTGAAGTACTGCTTGGGCACCTTGCCCAGCAGGTCCTTGAGGTTCATGTAGCCGTCGTCGACAAAGATCGCCTGGGGAATGCCGTGTTGGCGCACCACCCATTCGGCCATCTTGTTATCGCCGCCGATAAAGTCCTTGAGTGCGTCTTCCTGCATCATGCGGCGGATGCTGATTTTGCCGACTTTGGTCTTGACGATTTTCTTTTCCATCGCCTGCGCGGTGTAGCCCGACAGGTCGGGCAGCGCCGGCTTGGCCATTTCCAACGGCGCGGTGGGCGGGCTGGAGATGGTGTAGGTTTTGGCCTGTTGCAGTTCCTTGGCGATGATCGGCGCCTTGGCCGCCGTATCGGCAAACGCTGTGGCGCTGGCCATCAGCATTGCCGCGACGAGTAGGCTTTGAGCATTCATGGCGCAGGCTCCCATCAGAATTTCCAGACCACGTCGACAAACGCGCGGTGCATGTAGGAGTCGACCTGGCTGCCATAGGCATCGCCGGGCTTGAACACACCGGCACGCAAACGCACCAGGGCTGAAGGCTCGTCGATCGACTGGCTCAGCGCGGCTGGCAGCAAGCCTTTCTTGAAGTACTTGGTGACCACCAGGTCCATTTCTTGGCCGAGGTCTTTCTTGCCGTCTTCAAGGGGCAGGGAGGTGCTGGAGAGGATCGCGCCGGTGACGTCATCGGTGTTGTTCTGCACCGCGTCGATGCCGTTGCTGCCCACCGGCTTGTTGCCGTCCACGCGCCAGAACTTGTGGTACACCAGGCTGGCGTCGTAGTCCTCGCGCAGTTGCCAGGAACCGAACAGGCTCATGGACTGCATGTTGTTCATTTCACCGCGAAACGCTTCACCGAAGCGATGCACGCGGGACTGGGTGCCGGTCCAGTTCGAACGGTTGCTTTGCAGGCCGTTCTGTTCGTACTCGGCACTGGCGCGCGAGTACGCGGCACCCACTTGCCACTGCGGATCCAGGCGCAGGCGCACGCCGATATCGGTGGCCCAGCCGCTCAGGTCATCGCTGCGCTTGGCGCTGGTGGGGCGTGTGCCGTCGGCGTTCAAGGCGTTGACCTTGTCGCGGTCGCCGCGCATGCCGGTGATGCTTGCCCAGTAGTTGACGGTGTTGGTGTTGCGCCAGTTGTAGGCGTCGCTGTTGGCTTCGATGCCCAGCCAGGTCAGGTCGCCGTTTTCGCGCTTGTCCAACGGGTCGCTGGCGACACCCGGTTCGGCGTAGTCGAGCTTGCCGTCGTCATGGGTGTGGTGGCCGCGCACGCCGATCCACTGGCCCGGCGTCCACTGGTAGGCAGCGTCGGCGTAGAAGTGCTGGCGGTCTTTGTCGACCGGCGACAGTTCCTTGAGGTCGGTGCGGTATTCGCTGAAACGTTCGGCAGCGCCGACGTTGGCCTTGAGCAGGGTGGTGTCGAAGGTCCAGTTCAACGCTTCGATGTTGGTGTCGCGCCACTGGCCGTCGTCATTGCGCAGGCGCTGGCGGCCGAACTTGAGGATCTCGCCGGGGTAGGGCGTGAAGCCGCTGTAGCCGACCCAGAACTCACGCAGGGCCAGGTAGTTTTTCTTGGCCTTGCGGTCGTCGTTGCTCGACTGCTGCTCGGTGGTGTCATCGGCCGACTGTTGCAGGGTGTCGGTCTCGATGATATCGCTGGAAACCACTGCCTGGCCCATGGCGTAGGCGCTCCATGCGCCGCTTTCGCCGTAGATCCAGGGGCGCAGGTCGAGGCCGATACCGTTGACGTCACCGCCTTTCTGGGTGCCGAGGTCGCGGTCATCTTCAGACTGCGCGGTGGCTTTGACTTCCAGGCCGAAGTTCTTGGCTTCGGTGAGCGCGGCCAGGGTCGGGCACGACCACAGCAGGGCGAAGGTCAGGCCGATACCGGCCTTGACGAATGGGTTGAGCTTCATAGGGATTCCTCGCCGTCTTCTTCTTGCAGGGCGTGCAGTTGCAGCGTGCTTTGGGCCAGGGTGCCGCGGGCGGCCAGTTCCTGTTGCACCAGGCGTTGGCCTTCGGCGCGTTGCTCAGGCGTCAGCGGCGCTTCGAGCTGGGTGGCCAGGTCATTGGCCTCTGGCGTGTCCTGGGCCTTGGCCAGTTGGCTGAAGACATAGGCGTTCAACGGGTCGGGCTTGGTGCCCTTGCCTTGGGAAAACAGTTGGGCAATGGCGAAGTCGGCGCTGTTCTGGCCGTTGCGCGCTGCGGTCAGCAGGTGGTCGAGGGCTTTTTGCGGGTAGACCTTGCCCAGGTAGCCACGGCGGTAAATCTGGCCGAGGTAGTAATCGGCGGCCACTTCACGGCCCACGGCTTTCTCGAAATGCGCCTCGGCAGCCTTGGCATCGGCCGGCACCCACTTGCCTTCGTAGTAGAGCTTGCCCAGCAGCAATTCGGCGCGTGGCTGGTCGGCGGCACGGCCGTTGTCGAGGTACTTCATCATCTGGTCGACATCGCCCAGTTCGGGGAAGTCGTAGAGCAGTTGCGCCAGGCTGACCCAGGACGCCGGGTAGCCAGGGGCGATTTTTTCCAGCAATGCCTGGGCAGTTTTTTCGTCCGGGGTACCGAGGGTGGCATCGCCGAGTACGCGGGCCACGCTGTCGACGCGCTGCGCAGTCACGGTGCCACGGCTTACGCCTGCTTCCATTTGCTTGAGCAGTTCGGCCTGTTGTTCCGGCTGCTGTTTTTTCTGATAGACCGTGGCCAGTTCGACGTAGCAGATATCGGTGGTGGTCAGCGCGGCTTTGCAGATGCGCTCCACATCATCCAGGTGCTGATCGTAGGTATCCTGGGTGCGATACAGCAGCACCTGGGCCAGGCCGGCCTCCGGGTAACCCGCCGCCTGCCATTGGCTGATCTGCTGTTGGGCATTCACGTTGGGAAAGCTGTGGGGGTATTGCAGGTACAGCATTGCCAGCGGGATCAAGGTATTGCCTTCACCATTGGCAAAGGCTTTTTTCAGCAGGCTTTCGGCTTCATGGTGTTCGGCCTCAGTGGCGCCGGGCTTGGCCGCCAACAGGCGACCCAGGCGTGCCTGGGCACGCGGCGACGTATCTGCCGCCGCACGGTAGGTGGCTTCGGCCTGTTTGATTTGCGCCGGGTCACGGGTGCCGACCTGGATATCGGCCAGGCCCACCTGGGCCTCGCTGTAGCCCAGGTCTGCCAGTTGCTGGTAATTCTGCTGCGCGGTGACGGTGTCGCCGCGCTTGAGGGCTTCGTTGGCCAGGCGCTGGTCGGGCAGGCCGGCGCAACCGGCCAGGCTGATTGCTAGGGCGATCAACGCTACCGAACCAATGTGGGCACTGCCTTTGTGGCGAGGGAGCTTGCTCCCGCTGGGGTGCGCAGCGCCCCCAAAAGCCGGCTCCAGCTGCGCTGTCGAGCGGGAGCAAGCTACCTCGCCACAGCAAGCCCGCTCCCACAGGGATTGTGGTGTTTTTGAGAGAGTCATCACAGGCATGTCCTCGCTTACAGACCGTGAGCCATGGCTTTGTCGATCAGCCAGTTCAGCGATGGGCCACGGTCGCTGGTGACTTCCACCGGGCGGCCGGCGTAGGTGCTGTCCAGCGGTGCATCAGGCTTGATCTGCACGCGGATGTCGGAGGACAGGTCGGCGCTGTTCAGGCTGGTGCTGCTGACGATGGTGCCGGTGCGAACCTGTTCTTCATCGGCGACCTGAAAGCTCACCGGCGTACCTGGGCGTACATCGCCAAACTGGCGGTAGGTGAAGCGGGCTTCAACATTAGCCTGGCTGCCACGTGGCACCAGTTGGAAGATCACATCGCCCTTGCTGGCGTACTGGCCGTCGGCGACCAGTTGCTGGGCCACCACGCAATCGCACGGCGAAGTCAGGGTGCCGGTCATTTGCTTGCCGAACAGTTCTTCGACCTTGGCCGGTTGCAACTGGTCTTCGTCCAGGTGGCCCTTGAGTACATCGAGCATGCTGGTGCTGAAAGTCGCCAGCGGCGCGCCCTTGGCTGCTACCGAATCACCCTTGAGCAGGCTTTGCACGGTGCCGTCACGGGGCATGGTCACGTTCATGCCCGGTACGCTGACGAGGCCGGCCTGGGCGTGGCTGACGAAGTACATGCCGTAGAGCGACTTGACCACAAAACCGAAGGCCGCCAGGCCCACCAGGAAGATCGCCAGGCTGAAGGTCACGGCGCGCAGGCGACCGAACGCGGTCATGCCGCTGCCGCCGTCCTTGACCTTGCGTGCCTTGGTGAAGTTGTCGCGTTGCAGGGTCGCGAGTACGTCGCCCATGGTCACGATGTCACCGGACAGGTGCGAGGTGATCAGGTGGCGCAGGGTGGAAATATCCTGGGCATCGAGGTTCTGGAACTGGCAACCGGTGCGGCCGGTCTGGCGGTCGTAGGAGCGAATCTGCAGCTCCACGTCCATGGCCAGGCCGAGGTTGTCGATCACGAACTGCAGGCGGCCCTTGTGCACTTGGCCGATGGTGAGCGGCTGGGTAGCGGTGAAAGCCAGGCCGCCGGCGGACAGGTCGATAACCTTTGCTTCGGTCGGCGTGCGGTCGCTGTTGAAGAAGCGCAGCTTGGCCGGGATTTTCACCCGGGCGTGTTGGCGCTGGGCTTCGGATTCGTGGACAACGTTGGCGTTTACTTGGCTATTCATCGGGTGTAATTCCTAGGTTAATTCAGGCTTGGCAGGGTCAGACCATCATCAGCAACACGGCAACGAAGATGCTGCCGGCGGAGAAGGTCATGGTCCGAGACGACCAGGTGTTGAACCAACGTTGAAAGCTGGCCAAATCGCGGGTCAGTTTGGTGTCCTGGCGGGTCCAGGACTGTTGATCAAGGCGGAAGAACACGTAGATCTTCACCAACGCGCCCATGATCTGGTTGTAATAGAGAATCAGCGGGTAGGCCGGGCCGATCTTGTGGCCGGAGCACGACAACAGCAGGGTGAGGATCAGGCGGGTAATGCCGATCCATAGCAGGTAGGCGAGGATGAACGCGCCGCCGTACTTGAAGGTGGCGATCATGGCCACGGTCAGGCCGAGCAGGGAGGTCCACATCGATACGCGCTGGTCGAACAGCACCACGCTGGTGAACAGGCCGAGGCGACGCACGCCCAGGCCCAGGGCACGGGAGTTCTGGCGCAGGTTGTTGCCGTACCAGCGGAACATCAGCTTGCGGCTGGCCTTGATAAAGCTCTTTTCCGGCGGGTGTTCCACGGTGTTGATGGCGGCGTCCGGCACGTAGAAGGTGTCGTAGCCCAGGCGCATCAGGCTGAACCAGCTGGACTTGTCATCCCCGGTGAGGAACTTGAAGCGGCCCAGGCGCCAGTGTTGCAGCGAGTCGCTTTCCACGTCGGCGATAAAGCCCGGGTCAGTCACTACGCTGGCGCGGAATACCGACATGCGCCCGGTCATGGTCAGCACGCGCTTGGACAGGGCCATGGAGCACATGTTGATGTGGCGTTGGGCGAAGCGCAGTTTGTGCCATTCGCTCATGATGTAGCCGCCGCGCACTTCGCAGAATTCGTTGGTGGTCAGGCCGCCGACATTGCCGAACAGCTGGAACCACGGCACGGTCTTGCGCACTACGCCTTCGGCCAGCACGGTGTCGCCATCGATCACGGCAACCACGGCGCGGTCGTCCGGCAGGTGACGCGAGATGGCGCGAAAACCGAAGGCCAGGCCGTCACGCTTGCCGGTACCGGCGATACGCACGAAGTCGAGCTTGACGTGAGCCGGCGGGTTCATCTTTTCCCAGAGGCTTTTCACCAGCAGCTCATCGGACATTTCCACCAGCGAGCACACCACGGTGGTGGGGAAGCCGCAGTCGATGGCTTCGCGAATCACCGAGCTGTAGACCTGGGCGGTGGTCAGCGCATCGATACGAAAACTGGTGACCATCAGGAACACATGGGACGGGTCGGCGGCCTTGCCCAGCTTGCGCACTTTGCGGCGCAGGTGCGGGTACACCACGTACAGGAACAGCATGCCGCGAAAGAAATGCGTCGCGCCCATCGAGTAGCGCCAGATACCCACGGCGCCAATCAGGAAAATAAAATTCTTCGATTGCGAATCGAAGGTGCTCGCCGGCAACAGCAGGGCGAGCCCCATCAGCAGGCTGAGAAAGAACAGCCAGCCGGCAGATTGCAGAAATACATGTTTTAACTTGGACATAAGCGTCATCCGCAAGGTGAGGAGGCTCCAGGCTGCAAGCGCTGGGGTAAGCCACTGGCAGCCTGAAACTTGCCGTTGCTGTTACCAGCAAATACCTTCGGTACGGCCGCTCACGCTGGTGGCCTTGGACATGAAGCCCACCAGGTCGACCACTTGCTTGCCGTGCGGGGCTTCGTGCGCAAGGGCGCGGAACTTCTCGTCACGGTTACCGAGGATGATCACGTCGGAGTTGTTGATCACTTCGTCGAAGTCCGAGTTGAGCAGGGACGACACGTGCGGGATCTTGCCTTCGATGTAGTCCTTGTTCGCGCCGTGCATACGGGCGTACTCGACGTTGCTGTCATAGATGCTCAGGTCGTAGCCCTTGCCGATCAGCATTTCCGCCAGTTCTACCAATGGGCTTTCACGCAGGTCATCGGTACCGGCCTTGAAGCTCAGGCCCAGCAGGGCGACTTTGCGCTTGTCGTGGCTGGAGACGATGTCGAAGGCGTTCTGCACCTGGGATTCGTTGCTGCGCATCAGCGAGTTGAGCAACGGTGCTTCCACGTCCAGGGAGCCGGCGCGGTAGGTCAGGGCACGCACGTCTTTTGGCAGGCACGAACCGCCGAAAGCGAAGCCTGGGCGCATGTAGTACTGGGACAGGTTGAGGGTCTTGTCCTGGCAGACCACTTCCATCACTTCACGACCGTCAACGCCGACGGCTTTGGCGATGTTGCCGATCTCGTTGGCGAAGGTGACTTTGGTGGCGTGCCATACGTTGCAGGTGTACTTGATCATCTCGGCAACGGCGATGTCCTTGCGGATGATCGGCGCGTCGAGTTCTTCGTACAGCGACTGCAGGACGTCGCCGGAGGCTTTGTCGAACTCGCCGATAACGGTCATCGGTGGCAGGTCGTAGTCGGCGATGGCGGTGGATTCACGCAGGAATTCCGGGTTGACCGCGACGCCGAAATCAACGCCGGCTTTCTTGCCGGAGCAGTCTTCGAGGATCGGGATTACCACGTTGGCCACGGTGCCCGGCAGTACGGTGCTGCGCACCACGATGGTGTGGCGGGTGGTCTTGTCACGCAGTACAAAACCGATCTCGCGGCATACCGACTCGATGTAGTTCAGTTCCAGGTCGCCGTTCTTCTTGCTCGGCGTACCGACGCAGATCATCGACAGGTCGGTGTCGCGGATGGCTTCGGCGAAGTTGGTGGTACCGCGCAGTCGACCGGTTGCGATGCCTTGGCTCAACAGTTCGCCCAGACCCGGTTCAACGATGGGGGATTTACCCGCATTGATCAGGTCGATCTTGTCCTTGGAGATGTCTACGCCGACCACTTCATGGCCACGGGCAGACAGGCAACCGGCACACACGGCGCCAACGTAACCCAAACCAAATATGCTGATGCGCATCGCAATTACCTCTATGTTTAAATCATGCCATTAGATGGCCGGAGTTCATGTTTGCAAGCGTCACTGATGCCGCGAAAGTTAGGCGAATAGACGCCGACTTACCGCGTGCAGGCATGTTAAATAGCGAGTGACTAACTATTGCACTCAAGTTGTGCGCAACGTGGCCTTGTTATTGGGGCTTGCCCTGAAATGCAGCCGGTTTTCCATGGCGGAAGGGGCCGGCGCCAGTGCCGCAGGGCTTTGATACAGGCAAGAAGCCTTTTGATATCAACGCCTTGGGTGTTAACACTGGCTCATTTAGGTCAGCGCTGCCTTGGCCTTTAGGGGGTTGGCAATGAGTCCTTATCGCCGCCCTCAACTCAATCAGTTGATGATATGACCCTCGAGCCAAAGTGCTTTATGACAACTTGGCTACTTCCATTGGTCGGTATGTAAGTCATCTCTTACGTAAACAGAGAATTTCGTTACCGGTGGTATGAGCGGTGCTTCAAGACGAAGTTCCGGGCCGCTCATCCCCTTTCCGGAAATTTTTTGAAATATTAGAAAAGATGGCACTAGTACTATATTGATAGCACTTGCTATTTAGGCCAGTAGTTATGGGGAGTTGGTGCGAGAGGATAGTTTTGTGCCACTACCGTTAAAAAAAAGTGGTGCCACTACGAAAAAAACCGACGAGTGTCGAGTGAAGAAATTGTTAGAGATGTGTCTTGATATTTTTTGACGTCAAATAAATGACAATTGGTGGGGTGAAAT
>NZ_BCBO01000111.1:0-16201 GCF_001320835.1 Pseudomonas sp. NBRC 111138
GCAGGCAAGCCAGCTCCCACAGTTGATGTTGGTGGCTGTACAGGCCTTATTCCGGTGCGTGATCGCGCAAAAACACCAGGTTATCCGGCTTGGACTGCTCCGCATTGAAGCGATAGCCCTGTACATCGAACTGCTTGAGCTGGGCCGGATCGTTGATGCGTTCTTCAATCACAAACCGGCTCATCATGCCCCGAGCTTTTTTCGCGTAGAAGCTGATGATCTTGTACTGGCCGTTCTTCAGGTCCTTGAACTCGGTATTGATGATCCGCGCGTTCAAGGCCGTGCGCTTGACCGCCGAAAAATACTCATTGGACGCCAGGTTGAGCAGCACATCGTCGCCTTGCTCGGCCAGGGCTTCATTCAACCATTCGCTGATGCGTGTGCCCCAGAACGCGTAAAGGTCCTTGCCGCGGGCGTTGGCCAGCTTGGTGCCCATCTCCAGGCGATACGGCATCATCAGGTCCAGCGGGCGCAGCAGGCCGTACAGGCCCGAGAGCATACGCAGATGGTCCTGGGCATAGCTGAAATCGGCCTCGCTGAAAGTCTCGGCATTCAGGCCGGTATACACATCGCCCTTGAACGCCAGCAGCGCCTGCTTGGCGTTGGCCGGAGTGAAGGCCGGCGTCCAACTGCCGAAACGCGCGGCGTTGAGGCCACCGATCTTGTCGGAGACGTGCATCAACTCACTGATTTGCGCCGGGCTCAGTTCGCGCAGTTGCTCGATCAGTTCCTGGGAGTGGTCCAGGTACTGCGGCTGGGTGAAGCGCGCAGTGACCGGCTTGGACTCGAAGTCGAGGGTTTTGGCGGGGGAAATCACCATCAGCATGAAGTTGGCTCCTGGAATCGTGGGCGAGATTCTAGGGGTTGGGGCGTTTTGACTCCACCTATGATGGCGATAGATGCGATCCGCTATGATGGGCGGTAACTCTGTAGAGGGAGACCTCGTGTGCGATTAGCGCTTTTATTGTCCGCTTGCCTGCTGTGCCTGAATGCCCACGCCGCGCCGGTGGATGTCGCCAGCCTGGACCGTGGTACCTGGCCAGAAAAACTCGCCAGCCCGGCGCTGTTCGATGTGGCTTCGCGTGCGGAGATCCTGATGTTCGCCCACGGCCTGCTCGCCAGCGAAGCCCTGGACGACGCGGCGCTCAAGCAACGCCTGGGGCTGAAGAACATCAACCTGGCCGCCATCGGCGACCTGCGTCGCCAGCTCTGGCAACGGCTGTTGGAGAACTACACATTCGCCCAGCAGAGCTGCGAAGAAGACGCCTCGTTCTGCTACCTGGTGGAAAACATGGACGACCTGCGTGAGCAGGCCGGCAAGTTCGAGGTCAGTGACAACTCTTTCTATATAGGCTGGGCCGCCCCCAGCCGGCACTTTCACGAACGCTATCTGGACGAGTTGTTGCGCAAGGCCGCGCTGTTTCCGCAGATCAGCAGTGAAGTGGCGCGCTTTGGCGATCATGAGCGCAACGGTGATGAACTCAATGACCGGATGTTTTTACTGACCTTTGACGGTGGCCCTGCACCTGTCAGCGGCAATACCGACTGGCTCACCGATTACCTGCGCAAGCAAAAGATGAACGCGACGTTCTTTGTCCTTGGCAGCAGCTTGCAAACCCGTGTGGAGCGCAGTTCCGCCGCCGATGTGCAGGCGCTGTACCAAGGGCAGTGCGTGGGGCTTCAGGGCTGGCAGTACCGCTCCCACAGCCATTGGGTCGACTGGCAAAGCTCCATCACCCGCAGTGCCGGGCTGGTACAGAACCTGATGCCGGAAAACTATGTGCCCTTGTTCCGCCCACCGTATGGGCAGCGCCGCGCGGACAGCCAGGGCTTCTTCCAGCAACAGGGCCTGCAAGTGGCGTTATGGGACATCGACTCCCAGGACGAGCCGGGCAAGCTCAAGGCCGATGAGTCGGCGCAACGGGTGCTGACATTGATGCTGCTGTGGCGCAAAGGCGTGATCGTGTTTCACGACACCCAGGACAAGGCGCGGGTGGGATTGCCGATGGTGTTGCAGGCTACGGCGCAGAGTGGCTTGGGCTGGCAGGAGTGTCGCGAGGCATTTCGATGAAGTGCCCGGCTTTGCTGGGGATGGGGTGTTTTCGGGGCGATTTGCTGCGACATTTCGATGCAGGCGGACTTCCGACTTTAACGGGGTACATGGCACTCGGCTAGTGCTATTCGTCATCCTGAAAAATAAACTTCAAAAAAGCGTCAAAGTGCTTTTTCCTGTCATGGGTTTTGCGGTATTACGAAGTCAGACCGCCGAAACCTGCAACACAGGTGGCGTCTTCCAAGACTCCGCATGTGGGCACTGCACTTGACGTCCCTCAGGTGCACTCGGTGGTCGAATCGAGGCGCAGCACCGCCCAGGTATTGCGTCGAATGGCTCCCACAAAGGTGACCGAGTATGGATGATCATGGACGTAACCCTTCTTCCGACCAGCCAATCCTTTATGTGCTTGATACCAACGTATTGATCCACGATCCAAATGCACTGCTGAACTTCGAAGAACACCACGTCGCCATCCCGATGATCGTGCTTGAGGAGCTCGACAAACTCAAAAGCGGCCACCACAGCGTTGCCGCCGAATGCCGCCAGGCCATCCGTCTGATCGACAAGACATTGGGCGAAGCCTCGCCCGAGGACGTCGAGGTTGGCGTGCCCATCCAGCGTGGCAAGAGCGGGCCCAAGGGCTTGCTGTCGATCCTGATGAGCAAGCGCAGCGAGCCCAACAGCCTGCTGCCGGAAAACCTGAACGACAACAAAATCATCAACCAATTGATCGACCTGCACGCTCGCGACAAGGACCTGCGCGTAGTGCTGGTGACCAAAGACATCAATATGCGCCTCAAGGCACGAGCGTGTGGGATTGCTGCCGAGGACTACAGCACCGACCAACTGGTCGACGACGTGTCGATGCTCTCGCGTGGTTATCACATGATGACCGGCTCGTTCTGGGACCGTGTCAGCAAGGTCGAAACCCGTCAGGACCACGGCCGCACCTGGCACCAGGTACAGCTGATCGACAACCTGCCGGCCGTGCATATCAATGAGTTCATCGTCGACGAACAGGGCTTCGTGGGCTGGATCAAAGAGATCCAGGTCGACAAGCTGCTGATCCTCGACCTGCATCAGGAACCCCTGTTGCACCAGGAAGCCTGGGGCCTGAAACCGCGTGATATCTACCAGAGCCTGGCGCTGTATGCGCTACTCGATCCGGACATTCACCTGGTCAACCTGACGGGCGCCGCAGGTTCGGGGAAAACCATCCTCGCCCTGGCCGCCGCCATCGAACAGACCATGGTGACCAAACGCTATCGCCGCATCATCGCCACCCGCAGCGTGCAGGGCCTGGACCAGGAAATCGGTTTCCTGCCCGGTACCGAGGCGGAAAAAATGGAGCCGTGGCTGGGGGCTATTACCGACAACCTCGAAGCCTTGCACATGGATGACGAAAACACCCATGGCAGCGTCGACTACATCCTCAGCAAAGTGCCGTTGCAGTTCAAATCCCTCAACTACATCCGAGGTCGCAGCTTCCAGCAGAGCCTGATTCTGATTGATGAATGCCAGAACCTTACGCCGCACCAGATGAAAACCATCATCACCCGTGCTGGCGCCGGTTCCAAAGTGGTGTGCCTGGGCAACCTGGCGCAGATCGACACCCCTTACCTGTCCGCGACCAGCTCCGGGCTGACTTACCTGACGGAACGCTTCAAGGACTTCCCGAACGGCGTGCACATTGCGCTGCAAGGGGTACCGCGTTCGATTCTGGCTGAATACGCCGAGTCCCATCTTTAACTGCAGCGAACCCGCGACGAAAAGCCCCGGATTTTTCACGAAGTCCGGGGTTTTTGTTTTGTGCGACATTTGCCTGCGTTAACGCGTCCCGGGTGCTTGTGGTCTCTGTAATTATTTTGTTACATTTTTTCTTGCGATAAAAACTATAAGAACACTGCAAGACCCCGTCGGAACACCACCTCCTTGATTCGACGAACGTTTAGAAAACCTGTCCAGGGTTTTCACCGTGACCCTGCCTATTACAAAAGCCCGAAACACCGCTCATTGATGACGCACATATCCAAAGGGAAAGGAAAATGGACGTAGCAGGTAATGGCTTCATTGTGTCGCAACGCAATCGCACTCCCCGTTTCAAGACCACACCCCTCACACCCATAGCACTCGGCCTGGCCTTGTGGCTGGGCCACGGCTCCATGGCCAATGCAGACGACAACCCCTACACCCCGCAGGTATTGGAATTGGCGTTCAGGAAAGCCGTCGCCTCATTCGGCCCTGATACCGCCGTGTACAAAAACCTCAGGTTTGCCTACGCGGATATTGTCGATCTTGCGGCCAAGGACTTCGCGGCCCAGTCCGGCAAGTTCGATTCGGCCCTCAAGCAAAACTATGAGCTGCAACCCGAGAACCTGACCATTGGCGCCATGCTCGGCGACACCCGTCGGCCACTGGACTACGCTTCGCGCCTGGATTACTACCGCAGCCGGCTGTTCAGCAACAGCGGCCGCTACACCACCAATATTCTGGACTTCTCCAAGGCCATTATCGCCAACCTGCCGGCCGCCAAGCCTTTCACCTACGTCGAGCCGGGCGTGAGCAGCAACCTGAGCGGGCAATTGAACGCAGGCCAGTCCTGGGCTGGCGCAACCCGTGACTGGAGTGCCAACGCGCAAACCTGGAAGACCCCGGAAGCTCAGGTCAATTCCGGCCTGGACCGCACCAACGCGTATTACGCCTATGCCTTGGGCATCACCGGCAAGGGGGTCAATGTTGGCGTGCTGGACTCGGGCATCCTCACCGAACACTCCGAGTTTCAGGGCAAGAACGCCCAGGGCCAGGACCGAGTGCAGGCGGTGACATCTACCGGCGAGTACTACGCCACCCATCCGCGCTACCGCCTTGAAGTGCCCAGCGGCGAGTTCAAGCAGGGCGAACATTTCAGCATCCCAGGGGAATACGACCCCGCGTTCAACGACGGGCATGGCACAGAAATGTCCGGGGTGCTGGCCGCCAACCGCGACGGCACCGGTATGCACGGCATTGCCTTCGACGCCAATCTGTTTGTCGCCAACACCGGCGGCAGCGACAACGACCGCTACCAAGGCTCCAACGACCTCGACTACAACGCATTCATGGCCAGCTACAACGCCCTGGCGGCGAAGAACGTGGCGATCGTCAACCAGAGCTGGGGGCAGAGCTCGCGCGATGACGTGGAGAACCACTTCGGCAACGTCGGCGACAGCGCCGCGCAGAACCTGCGCGACATGACCGCCGCCTATCGCCCGTTCTGGGACAAGGCCCACGCCGGGCAGAAAACCTGGATGGACGCCATGGCCGATGCGGCCCGGCAAAACACGTTCATCCAGATCATCTCTGCGGGCAACGACAGCCACGGTGCCAACCCGGACACCAATGCGAACCTGCCGTTTTTCAAGCCGGATATCGAAGCTAAGTTCCTCTCCATCACCGGCTACGACGAGACCAGCGCCCAGGTCTACAACCGTTGCGGTACCTCCAAGTGGTGGTGCGTGATGGGCGTGTCGGGCATTCCGTCTGCCGGCCCCGAGGGCGAAATCATCCCGAATGCCAACGGCACCTCGGCCGCCGCGCCGAGCGTTTCCGGGGCCCTGGCGTTGGTGATGCAACGCTTCCCCTATATGACGCCCAGCCAGGCGCGGGACGTGTTGCTGACCACCTCCAGCCTGCAAGCGCCGGATGGCCCGGACACGCCGGTTGGCGAACTGACCGGAGGCCGCACCTACGACAACCTGCAACCGGTGCACGATGCCGCGCCGGGTGTCCCACAAGTACCAGGTGTGGTCAGTGGCTGGGGCTTGCCCAACCTGCAAAAAGCCATGCAAGGGCCGGGGCAGTTCCTCGGTGCGGTGGCAGTGGCGTTGCCCAGCGGTACCCGCGATATCTGGGCCAACCCGATTTCCGATGAAGCCATTCGCGCCCGCCGCGTAGAAGACGCTGCCGAGCAGGCGACCTGGGCCGCCACCAAGCAGCAAAAAGGCTGGCTCAATGGCCTGCCCGCCAATGCCTCGGCCGACGATCAGTTTGAATACGACATCGGTCATGCCCGGGAGCAGGCAACACTCACCCGCGGCCAGGACGTGCTCACCGGCAGCACCTACGTCGGTAGCCTGGTCAAGTCCGGGGATGGCGAGTTGGTGCTGGAAGGCCAGAACAGCTATTCGGGCAGCACTTGGGTACGCGGTGGCAAATTGTCGGTGGACGGCGCGTTGACCTCTGCCGTGACGGTAGACGGCAGCGCCGTTGGCATGCGCAATGCCGATAACGGCGTGATGACCACACTGGGCGGCACCCTGGCCGGCAACGGCACGGTGGGTGCCTTGACCGTCAACAACGGCGGGCGAGTGGCCCCGGGGCATTCGATAGGTACGCTGCGCACCGGCGATGTTACGTTCAATCCGGGTTCGGTGTATGCCGTCGAAGTCGGCGCCAATGGTCAGAGCGACCAACTCCAGAGCAATGGCGCGGCGACTCTCAACGGTGGTGTGGTGAGCGTGTCCCTGGAGAGCAGCCCCAATCTGTTGACCGCCACCGAGGCGCGCAGCTTGTTGGGCCAGCAGTTCACTATCCTCAGCGCCAGCCAAGGCATCCAGGGGCAGTTTGCGGCGTTCGCCCCCAACTACCTGTTCATTGGCATTGCGCCCAACTATCAACCGAACCAGTTGACCCTGGCGATAGCCCGCAACCAGACCACCTTCGCCAGTGTCGCGCAAACCCGCAACGAGCGTGCGGTGGCGACGGTGGCCGAGACATTGGGCGCTGGCAGCCCGGTCTACGAAAGCCTGCTGTCATCGGATTCCGCCGCCCAGGCGCGGGAGGGCTTCAAGCAACTTTCAGGGCAATTGCATTCGGACGTGGCCGCAGCGCAAATGGCCGACAGCCGCTACCTGCGTGAAGCGGTCAACGCTCGCCTGCAACAGGCGCAGGCACTGGACTCCAACGCGCAGATCGACAGCCGTGACAACGGCGGCTGGGTACAGCTACTCGGTGGACGCAACAACGTCAGTGGTGACAACAACGCCAGCGGTTACTCCTCGTCCACCAGCGGCGTACTGCTGGGCCTGGACACCGAGGTGAACGACGGCTGGCGCGTGGGCGCAGCCACCGGTTATACCCAAAGCCACCTCAACGGCCAGTCGGCGTCGGCGGACAGCGACAACTATCACCTGTCGGTCTATGGTGGCAAACGCTTTGAGGCGATTGCCCTGCGCCTGGGCGGTGCCAGCACCTGGCACCGCCTGGACACTTCGCGACGGGTGGCCTATGCCAATCAGTCGGACCATGCCAAGGCCGACTACAACGCGCGTACCGACCAAGTGTTTGCCGAGATCGGTTACACCCAATGGACCCTGCTTGAACCCTTCGCCAACCTCACGTACCTGAACTATCAAAGCGACTCGTTCAAGGAAAAAGGCGGTGCCGCAGCCCTGCATGCCAGCCAGCAAAGCCAGGACGCGACGCTCTCCACCCTGGGCGTGCGTGGCCATACCCAGTTGCCGCTCACGTCCACCTCGGCGGTGACCCTGCGCGGTGAGCTGGGTTGGGAGCACCAGTTTGGTGATACCGATCGTGAAGCTTCTCTGAAGTTTGCCGGCAGTGACACGGCCTTCGCCGTCAACAGCGTGCCTGTGGCCAGGGATGGCGCGGTGATCAAGGCCAGTGCGCAAATGGCGTTGACCAAGGACACCCTGGTGTCGTTGAACTACAGCGGCTTGCTCTCCAACCGGGGTAACAACAACGGGATCAATGCCGGGTTTACCTTCCGGTTCTAACCTTGAATGTAGGAGCGAGCTTGCTCGCGAAAAACGTCAACGATAACGCGTGCACCCTGGGTAAACGCGGCGCCTGAGAGTTTTTCGCGAGCAAGCTCGCTCCTACGGGATGGGATAAACAGCCTTGCGCAAATTTTGACCCACAGGTTTACAATCGCTGCTCCTGATCAGGAGTATCCCTGTGCTGACTCATCTCGATTCCCAAGGTCGCGCCCATATGGTCGACGTCACCGAAAAAGCCGTGACGTTCCGTGAGGCGGTGGCCGAAGCGCGGGTGCGTATGCTGCCCGCCACTCTGCAAATGATTGTTGACGGCGCCCACCCCAAGGGCGACGTGTTTGCCGTGGCCCGCATTGCCGGGATTCAGGCGGCGAAAAAAACCAGCGACTTGATCCCCCTATGCCATCCGTTGATGCTGACCGGCGTCAAGGTGGAGCTGCGCGCCGACGGCGTAGACGCTGTGCATATCCTCGCGCGCTGCAAACTCTCCGGCCAGACCGGCGTTGAGATGGAAGCCCTGACCGCCGCCAGCGTCGCGGCACTGACGATCTACGACATGTGCAAGGCGGTGGACCGCGGCATGACCATTGAGAGTATTCGCCTGCTGGAAAAGCTGGGCGGTAAGAGCGGGCATTTCAAGGCGGATGAACAATGAGTATCAATGTACTGTTTTTTGCGCGCTACGCCGAAGCGGTGGGTTTCGACTCGCTGGAGATGGAAGGTGAGTTTGCCAGTGTTGATGCCGTGCGCCTCGCGCTGGCTGCTGACCCGGAATTCGCCGTGCTCAACGAAGCGAGCCTGATGTGTGCGCGCAACGAGGAGTTGTGCAGCCTGGACGAGCCGGTGCAAGCCGGCGATGAAGTCGCTTTCTTCCCACCCGTGACCGGAGGCTGACCATGGCCATTCGTGTGCAGGTCGAAGCCTTTGATCCCGGTGCCGAAGTCAACGCCATGCACGCGGCCAACGTGGGCGTGGGCGCGGTGGTGAGCTTTGTCGGCTATGTACGCGACTTCAATGAGGGGCGCGACGTGTCAGGGATGTTCCTGGAACACTACCCCGGCATGACCGAAAAGGCCCTGGGCAAGATCGCTGTGGAAGCCGAGCAGCGTTGGCCGTTGCTCAAGCTGGAGGTGCTGCACCGTATCGGCGCGCTGGAGCCGGGCGAGCCGATTGTGTTTGTCGGCGCGGCCAGTGCGCATCGGCAGGCAGCGTTTGATGCCTGTGCATTTGTGATGGATTACTTGAAGACGCGGGCGCCGTTCTGGAAGAAGGAGAACACCAGTGAGGGCCCGCGTTGGGTAGAAGGGCGCAGCAGTGACCACGCCGCAGCGGATCGCTGGAAGTAGCCAGCCAGACGCTGAAACCCATGTGGGAGCTGGCTTGCCTGCAATAGCATCACCTCGGCGTGACTGAAAAACCGAGGTGTCTGCATCGCAGGCAAGCCAGCTCCCACACAAGCCCGCTTCCACATTTTTTACCGCATTTCAGCTCAAGGGCGTTTGCGTTCTACAGCGCGCAACAAATGCGTCGGCGGCGTCTCACAGCTGATCTTGCGCCCCAGCAACGCCTCGATGGACGGCAACTGGTACGAGTCATCTTCGCCCGCAAAGCTGATCGACACACCCGCAGCCCCAGCACGCCCGGTACGGCCGATGCGGTGCACGTAGTCGTCCGGTACTTCCGGCAGGGTGAAGTTGATCACGTGGCTGATGCCGTCGATGTGAATACCGCGACCGGCTACATCGGTAGCCACCAGCACGCGGATCTTGCCTTCACGGAAGCCTTCCAGGGTCTTGATGCGCTTGTGCTGCGGCACATCACCCGACAGTTGCGCAGCGTTGACGCCGTCGCGCACCAGGCGTTCTTCGATGCGGCGCACTTCGTCCTTGCGGTTGGCGAATACCATCACGCGCTCCCAACCGTTGTCGTTGACCAGGTTGTAGAGCAGCTTGTACTTGTCGGCACCGGCGACGGCGTAGATATGCTGCTCGACGTTTTCGCTGGCAACGTTGAGTGCTTCGATCTCGACGATGGATGGGTCGGTGGTCCACTGCTTGGCGAGGTTCATCACGTCTTCGGTGAAAGTCGCGGAGAACAGCAGGGTCTGGCGCTCGGTTTTCGGCGGCGTCTGACGAATGATCTGGCGTACTTGCGGGATAAAGCCCATGTCGAGCATGCGGTCGGCTTCGTCCAGCACCATCACTTCGACCATGTCCAGGTGCACGTCGCCACGCTGATTGAAGTCGAGCAGGCGGCCCGGGGTGGCGACGAGGATGTCGCAATGACGGGCTTCGAGGTGCTTGAGTTGCTTGTCGAAGTCCATGCCGCCCACAAACGTCATCACGTTGAGGCCGGTGTACTTGGTCAGGTCGGCGGCGTCCTTGGCGATCTGCACCACCAGCTCCCGGGTCGGGGCGATGATCAGCGCGCGCGGTTCACCCATGTAGCGTTCCTTGGGCGGCGGCGTTTGCAACAGCTGGGTGATGATCGAGATCAGGAACGCGGCGGTCTTGCCGGTGCCGGTCTGGGCACGGCCGATGGCGTCTTTGCCCGCGAGGGTGAAGCCCAGCACTTGTGCCTGGATGGGCGTGCAGTACGGGAAACCCAGGTCCTGGATGGCGTGCATCAGTTCCGGGGCCAGTTTGAAATCGTGGAAGCGGGTTTTGCCTTCCTGGGGTTCGACGACGAAGTCTTCGAGTTTCCAGGGGGTCACGGGCGGTTTGGGCGCACGTTCGCGACGGGGCTTGGCCACAGGCGCCGGGGCGGGTGCGGCAGGCTTTACCTGTTCAGGCGGCGTCACCGTGGTTTTGTTCGGTGAGGCGGCGGGCGCGTTCCGGCCGGGCTGTTGACCGTCATTGCGGTTGCCGGGCTTGGGGGCAGGAGCACTGGGAACAGGCGCGAGCGGCTCAGCCTCGCTTTTGCCGAACATCTTCTTGAGTGCTTTGAGCACGGTCATCTCATTAATTGATTAA
Organism: Pseudomonas sp. NBRC 111138; assembly: GCF_001320835.1. NCBI lineage: Bacteria > Pseudomonadati > Pseudomonadota > Gammaproteobacteria > Pseudomonadales > Pseudomonadaceae > Pseudomonas > Pseudomonas sp. NBRC 111138. Next base: position 10,803 of record NZ_BCBO01000111.1, read on the forward strand.
GGAATGTACGCCGGCCAGTGTAATGCAAGAATCGGGCGCGGCGTAGTGCGTCTGTCATACGGCTACATAAACACGGGATTCAGCGCAGGCGTTCAGTCAGCCAGGTGCCTATATCGTGTATCTCTTGGGGTAACACTTCGTGGCCCATTGGGTATTCCTGCCATGTCACGGTGACACCACGGCCCTTCAAATGCTCGTAGGCGCTGCGGCCCATGGCGTTCTGCACCACTTCGTCGTACTGGCCATGCAGGCAGAGCGTGGGGATGCGTTGCTGGCTGGCGGATAATTCCAGGTCATTATCGAAGGTTGGCGCATAGGTGGAGAGGGCGATCACACCGCCCAAGGGCCCCTCCCATTTCTTGAACGCGGTGTGGAAAACCACCGCGCCACCTTGAGAAAAACCGGCGAGGAAAATTCGCGAGGTGTCTATTCCGGTTCTCTGTTGCGCCTCAATCAGGTCTGTGACCATTTTTGCCGACGCTTCCAGTTCTTCCAGGCTGATCGAACGGGCCGGGCTCATGGCCTTGATGTCGTACCAGCTCGGCATCTCGTAGCCACCGTTAATCGTCACCGGACGCGTGGGCGCCTGGGGCAAAACGAAGCGGGTGGTCAGCAGGGTTTCCTGCAGGGCTTCGGCCACCGGCAGGAAGTCGTAGCGATCGGCGCCCAGGCCATGCAACCAGATAACGCAGGCGTCTGCGGGCTTGGCGGGCTGAAGAATCAAGGGTTCGGTCATGTCTGCTCCATAGATGTGCGGGCGCTCCGATGAGGTGCGTCGGAACGGTGCGCGACAGGTTGATCTGTTAAGAGAATGTCGCAAGGTTGAATCTTTTGCCATCGAAGCGCAGTTACAGCCACTCGGCCAAGACTCTGGTACGCGCCTTGCTATGTGTAGCTCGATGTCAGAACTCTCCCAGGGCGGTAACACTATCAGTGACTGCCGCTCGTGGGAAAGCAACTGGAATTACCGCAAAAACCTCATGCTGCTTGGCCCCAAAAAAAACCAACACGGGTCGATATCGCCTCATAAGGGTGCGCTGAGGTTGGAGCTCCGACACAACAAGAGCAATTGGAGGTTTGTAATGAAGGTATTGAAATCCACCCTGGCCATCGTCTCTGCGGCGGCTGTACTGGGGGTCAGTGGTTTTGCCCAGGCGGGCGCCACCCTGGACGCCGTGCAGAAGAAAGGCTTTGTGCAGTGCGGTGTGAGTGACGGCCTGCCGGGTTTCTCGGTGCCGGATGCCAGCGGCAAGATCCTCGGGATCGACGCTGACTATTGCCGCGCTGTGGCGGCTGCCGTATTTGGCGATGCCACCAAGGTCAAGTTCAGCCAGTTGAACGCCAAGGAGCGTTTCACCGCGCTTCAGTCAGGCGAAGTCGACATCCTGTCGCGCAACACCACCATGACCAGCTCCCGCGATGCGGGCATGGGCCTGAAATTCCCGGGCTTCATTACCTACTACGATGGCATCGGCTTTCTGGTGAACAACAAGCTGGGCGTCAAGAGCGCCAAGGAACTAGACGGTGCGACCATCTGCATCCAGGCCGGTACCACCACCGAGCTGAACGTTTCCGACTATTTCCGCGCCAACAACCTCAAATACACCCCGATCACCTTCGACACCTCCGATGAAAGCGCCAAGTCGCTGGAGTCCGGGCGTTGCGACGTGCTGACGTCCGACAAATCCCAGCTGTTCGCCCAGCGCAGCAAGCTGGCTTCGCCGAAAGACTACGTGGTGCTGCCGGAAACCATTTCCAAGGAGCCTCTGGGCCCGGTCGTGCGTAACGGTGATGACGAGTGGCTGGCCATCGTGCGCTGGGTGGGCTACGCCATGCTCAACGCTGAAGAGGCCGGTGTGACCTCCAAGAACGTCGAAGCTGAAGCCAAGGCCACCAAGAACCCGGACGTTGCGCGTCTGCTCGGTGCCGACGGCGAATACGGTAAAGACCTGAAAGTGAAGAAGGACTGGGTGGTACAGATCGTCAAGCAAGTGGGTAACTACGGCGAGATGTTCGAGCGCAACCTGGGCAAGAGCACGCCGCTGGAAATCGACCGTGGCCTGAACGCCCTGTGGAACAACGGCGGCATTCAATACGCACCCCCTGTGCGCTGATCGCTGATGGTTCTGTCACCCGGTAGGCCAACTGCCGGGTGATGTTCTGTTCCATTATTTTCGGGGCACTTCATGCAAAATCAAATCGGCGCACCCAAGCAGAAGCTCAGCTTCAGCGACCCCAAAGTGCGTGCGTGGCTGTTCCAGATCATCACGATCGTGGCGGTGGTCTCGCTGGGCTGGTACCTGTTCCATAACACCCAGACCAACCTGCAACACCGGGGCATCACCTCGGGTTTCGACTTTCTTGAGCGCAGTGCCGGTTTCGGCATCGCGCAGCACTTGATCGACTACACCGAATCGGACAGCTATGCCCGGGTGTTTGTCATTGGCCTGCTCAACACTTTGCTGGTGACCGTCATCGGTGTGGTGCTGGCAACCCTGCTCGGCTTCATCATCGGCGTGGCACGCTTGTCGCCCAACTGGATGATCAACAAGCTGGCGACGGTGTACGTGGAGGTATTCCGCAACATTCCGCCGCTGTTGCAAATCCTGTTCTGGTACTTCGCGGTGTTCCTGACCATGCCAGGGCCGCGCAACAGTCATAACTTCGGTGACACCTTCTTTGTCAGCAGCCGTGGCTTGAACATGCCGGCAGCGCTGGCGTCCGACGGGTTCTGGCCGTTTGTCACCAGCCTGGTGGTCGCTATCGTTGCCATCGTGCTGATGACCCGCTGGGCCAACAAGCGCTTTGAAGCGACGGGGGTTCCTTTCCATAAATTCTGGGCGGGCCTGGCGCTGCTGGTGGTGATCCCGGCGTTGTGCGTGTTGATCTTCGGTACGCCATTGCATTGGGAAATGCCCAAGCTTGCGGGCTTCAACTTTGTCGGTGGCTGGGTACTGATCCCAGAGTTGTTGGCGTTGACCTTGGCGCTGACGGTGTACACGGCGGCATTTATTGCCGAGATCGTGCGCTCGGGCATCAAGTCCGTCAGCCATGGCCAGACCGAAGCGGCACGTTCACTGGGCCTGCGCCCGGGGCCGACGCTGCGCAAGGTCATCATCCCGCAAGCGTTGCGCGTGATCATTCCGCCGCTGACCAGCCAATACCTGAACTTGGCGAAAAACTCGTCGTTGGCCGCCGGTATCGGTTATCCGGAAATGGTTTCGCTGTTTGCCGGCACGGTACTCAACCAGACCGGCCAGGCCATTGAAGTCATTGCCATCACCATGAGCGTGTACCTGGCGATCAGCATCAGCATTTCCCTGCTGATGAACTGGTACAACAAGCGCATTGCGCTGATCGAGCGGTGAGGACACACCCATGACTACGCATACGTTCAAACCTGACATGCCACCGCCGAGCAAAGTCTTCGGGCCGGTGGCCTGGATGCGCGCCAACTTGTTCTCGAGCTGGCTCAATACACTGCTGACCCTGCTGGCGATCTACCTGGTGTACCTGGTGGTGCCACCGATCCTGCACTGGGCCATCCTCGATGCCAACTGGGTGGGCACCACCCGCGCCGACTGCACCAAGGAGGGCGCCTGTTGGGTATTTATCCAACAGCGCTTCGGGCAGTTCATGTATGGCTATTACCCCGTCGACCTGCGCTGGCGCGTGGACATGACGGTGTGGCTGGCCATCGTGGGCGTGGCGCCGTTGTTCATCTCGCGTTTCCCACGCAAGGCGATCTATGGCCTGGGCTTTTTGGTGCTGTACCCGATCATTGCCTACTGCTTGCTGCATGGCGGCGTGTTCGGGCTGAGCAACGTGGCGACCAGCCAATGGGGCGGCTTGATGCTGACCCTGGTGATCGCCACGGTGGGCATCGCCGGCGCCTTGCCGCTGGGCATTGTGCTGGCGCTGGGGCGGCGTTCGAACATGCCGGCCATTCGGGTGGTCTGCGTGACCTTCATCGAGTTCTGGCGCGGCGTGCCGTTGATCACCGTGCTGTTCATGTCTTCGGTGATGCTGCCGCTGTTCCTGCCTGAAGGCATGAACTTCGACAAGCTGCTGCGGGCGCTGATCGGTGTGATCCTGTTCCAGTCGGCCTATGTGGCCGAAGTGGTGCGCGGTGGTTTGCAGGCGATTCCCAAGGGCCAATACGAAGCCGCTGCGGCGATGGGTCTGGGCTACTGGCGCAGCATGGGCCTGGTGATCCTGCCGCAAGCCTTGAAGATGGTGATCCCTGGGATCGTCAACACCTTCATTGCCCTGTTCAAGGACACCAGCCTTGTGATCATCATCGGCCTGTTCGACCTGCTCAACAGCGTCAAGCAAGCCGCCGCCGACCCAAAATGGCTGGGCATGGCTACCGAAGGCTATGTGTTCGCCGCCCTGGTGTTCTGGATTTTCTGTTTTGGTATGTCGCGCTATTCCATGCATCTGGAACGCAAGCTCGACACTGGCCACAAGCGTTAGGAGTTTTTTGATGAGCGAAGCAATCAAACAGCCTGTGAGCCCTGAAGGCATTATCCAGATGCAGGGCGTCAACAAGTGGTACGGCCAGTTCCACGTGTTGAAAGACATCAACCTCAACGTCAAGCAGGGCGAGCGTATCGTGCTGTGCGGCCCGTCGGGCTCGGGCAAGTCCACCACCATCCGCTGCCTCAACCGCCTGGAAGAGCACCAGCAAGGCCGCATTGTGGTCGATGGTGTGGAACTGACCAATGACCTCAAGCAGATCGAAGCGATCCGCCGCGAAGTCGGTATGGTGTTCCAGCACTTCAATCTGTTCCCGCATTTGACCATCCTGCAGAACTGCACGCTGGCGCCGATGTGGGTGCGCAAGATGCCCAAGCGCAAGGCCGAGGAAATTGCCATGCACTACCTGGAGCGTGTGCGCATTCCGGAGCAGGCCCACAAGTTTCCCGGGCAGCTTTCAGGTGGTCAGCAACAGCGTGTGGCGATTGCCCGCGCGCTGTGCATGAAGCCCAAAATCATGTTGTTCGACGAGCCGACATCGGCGCTGGACCCGGAGATGGTCAAAGAGGTACTGGACACCATGATCGGCCTGGCCGAAGACGGCATGACCATGTTGTGCGTGACCCACGAAATGGGCTTTGCCCGCACAGTGGCCAATCGCGTGATCTTCATGGACAAGGGCGAGATCGTCGAGCAGGCGGCGCCGAATGACTTCTTTGATAACCCGCAGAATGAGCGGACCAAGTTGTTCTTGAGCCAGATATTGCATTGATCGACGTTTGAAAAAATAAACCCGGCCTGGTGCCTAATGCCAGTCAGTTAAGAGCTAGAGCAGACAACCAGTGACTTGTGGCGAGGGAGCTTGCTCCCGCTGGACTGCGTAGCAGTCCCATTTTGGGGGCCGCTTCGCGCCCCAGCGG
>NZ_BCBO01000112.1:0-51779 GCF_001320835.1 Pseudomonas sp. NBRC 111138
ATTAGCCTGGTGCCGGGTTTATTTTTGCCTGTTGGTCTGTTCAGGATGCTTGTGCCGCACGTTGTTGCTCATCTTTTTCTATGAGCAGGCGATTGAGGTCTTCTCCGACATTGAGCGCCTCGATCTCGGCCAGCAGATGCGGATGCTTATCCAGTAGGCGCATGAGTGTAAACAATGGTTCAGGAGGGAAAACCTCAGCCCTTTCGTAGCGAGAAAATGAGTTTTGCCCGCGCACAGTCAACAGCTTCACTGCCTCCTTCTGAGTGAGGTGCAGTTTGCGACGGATTCGCTTCATTTCAGCCGCGATGACTTTTCTGCCATCAATCAATAATTGGTCACTGGCATCGGAATAACGCTCTGCGCTGTCATCGTCATGATCGAATTCGATTTCCTTACAAACCTGGCATTCCCAGCCCGCGATGTTTGGAATGTCGCGCATCATGCCGCGTGTGTTGATGGTGAAGGTGCGACCTGCGAAATACTGCATTCCATCATGGGTTCCGCAATTCACGCATTGTTGGGTTTTCATAAGGTTTTCTCCTTGAAGGAGATTACGGGAGCTTCGCCGCCTGGGCGGTGAGTCACCTTGATGTAAATCTCCGTACCGTACATCTTGATCAGATAGACGTCCTGCCATATCCGGTGGTCTGCATAGGTTGTCATTGATTTGTACAACATTCGCGTTTCAAGGGCGCAGACCGCCAACCGCATCTGGCCGATGCTCAATTCAAGTTGACGAGCGCTCTCCCGCGCAGTTGCCGTAAAGGCTCTGTGGCCCAGCCGGATGACTTGCGCCTTGATCAAGGCCAGATCGTAATGAGGTGTGTACTTTTCCATAAGACACCTGAGTCCAATAATTATCCTCTGAGGGTAATTTTACCAATCGAAAATACTGCTCCTTTCCCTGCCTAAAAACCCTAGTGCGTTGCCTTTGTAGGCGACTCCTAATAGGCTGTAGGAAAATTCATCCTATGATTGGACGAAAGCGTAAAGCCCATGACAGACATCGCCCCGCTGATCAAACGCTCTCTGGTTGACCAGGCGCTGGAACAACTGCGTCTGCGCATTGCCCAGGGTGCGTGGGCCGTTGGCGAACGCCTGCCCACCGAGCCCGAACTGTGCGCCGAACTGGGGATCAGCCGTAACACCGTGCGTGAAGCCATGCGCGTGTTGGCATTCTCCGGGTTGATCGAAATTCGCCAGGGCGACGGCAGTTATCTGCGCTCGATGACCGACCCGTTGGGCACGATGCGTGCGTTGTCTCATTGCACCCTGGGGCAGGCGCAGGAGACGCGGCAGATTCTGGAAGTGGAAGCCATCGGCCTTGCTGCGCAACGCCGTACTGCAAGTGACCTGCGAGCATTGCGCACAGCGCTGGATGCCAGCGCCGCGCTGTATCAGGGCGACCTCGAGGCCTATATCAGCGCTGACCTGGCGTTTCACCAACGCTTGGTGGACGCCGCACACAACCCGGCCTTGAGCGAGCTGTATCAGTATTTCTCCGCCATCGTCGGCGCGCAGTTGCGTCAGACCCTGAACCTTTCACCGCGTCGCCAGGCCGTGTTCGACTTGCACGTTGCCCTGCTTGACGCCGTGGAGCAGCAAGACCCCGAACGTGCCAAATCCCTCTGCCGGCAGTTGATCAATGAACCCTGAAACCCAACGCACGCCCGAACTTGAAGAGTTGTTGATTGACGCCGAGGCCGATGACGACGAGGTGCAGCACAGCCACCCGCGGGTGAGCCGGCCCTGGTTGCTGTTGCTGGGCCTGATCCTGGTGGCGCTCAACTTGCGCCCGGCCTTGTCGAGCCTGTCGCCGCTGTTGGCCGACGTCTCCAGCAGCCTGGGCCTGTCGGCCGCCCAAGCCGGTTTACTGACCACCCTGCCGGTGTTGTGCCTGGGCCTGTTCGCGCCCATGGCGCCGATCCTGGCCCGACGCTTTGGGGCTGAGCGGGTGGTGTTCGGCGTCTTGCTGACGCTGGCTGGCGGGATCATCCTGCGCAGTTCATTCGGGGAAGTGGGCCTGTTTGCCGGCAGCCTGATCGCCGGCGCCAGCATTGGCATCATCGGCGTATTGCTGCCGGGTATCGTCAAGCGCGACTTCGCCGCACGTGCGGGCGCCATGACCGGCGTCTACACCATGGCCCTGTGCCTGGGCGCCGCATTGGCGGCAGGGGCCACGGTACCGTTGAGTCATTACTTCGGCGACAGTTGGCCCCTTGGTTTGGGGTTCTGGATTCTGCCAGCGCTGTTGGCGGCGTTGTTCTGGTTGCCGCAAGTCGGGCAGAAGCACGGCGCCCATCGCGTCGCCTACCGCGTGAAGGGGCTACTGCGTGACCCGCTGGCCTGGCAAGTGACCTTATACATGGGCCTGCAATCATCCCTGGCCTACATCGTATTCGGCTGGTTGCCGTCGATTCTGATCGGTCGTGGCCTGAGTGCCACGGAGGCGGGACTGGCGTTGTCCGGCTCGATCATTGTGCAATTGTTCAGTTCCCTGGCCGCGCCATGGCTGGCCACCCGTGGCAAGGACCAGCGCCTGGCGATCGTGGTGGTGATGCTGCTGACCCTCGGCGGCCTGTTCGGCTGCCTGTATGCGCCGCTGGACGGTTTGTGGGGTTGGGCGATTCTGCTCGGTCTGGGGCAGGGCGGTACCTTCAGCCTGGCGCTGACCTTGATTGTGCTGCGCTCGCGTGACGCTCACGTAGCCGCCAACCTGTCGAGCATGGCCCAGGGGATCGGTTATACCCTGGCGTCCCTTGGCCCTTTCGCTGTGGGCGTGGTGCATGACTGGACCAGCGGCTGGACGGCCATCGGCTGGATCTTCGCAGTGATCGGCCTCGGCGCCATCGTGGCGGGCCTGGGCGCCGGACGTGCGCGCTACGTGCGCGTCACCTGTGAGAAGGTCTAGAGATAAACCACTTCCAGCGTGGCCGAACCGTCAATCGGGGTTTGCGTGCTCAAGTCCAGATTCTTGCGAGCATTGATCACGGTCTGCACCGTGACGTGGCTGCCTATTATGCCAATGGCGGTGGGGCCGCTGACGCTGCCCTCGATCGACGTAAAACCCAGGTAGCTCCTGGAACCGATGTCGATGGGGTTGAGGTTGGACGTGCGCCATGCCAGCCCCCCGGTGGTGGATTCGGTGCCGTAGAGCTGCCCGTTGTTGCTGGCCTGGGTCTGCCGAGGATCGAAGGTCATGGAGTAAACGCCCAGGGGCGTGCCGTTGCTGTCGAAACCCAGCCCGTAGTAAATCTCGCTTTCGACCAGGGTCGAGTCGCTGCGGTTGTCTTGCATGCGCAGGGCATAACGTACCGGGCCGGTACACGCCATGCCGAAGAACAGGGTCTTGGCGGGAAGACGGGTGCGAGTTTCCAGGTTCAAGTCTTGTTGAGATATTTTGCCGTAGTCGATCAGGCCGCCGTTTGACAGTTGCGGCAGGCACGCGGCGGGCGTGACCAGCCCCTGGACGCTTAGGTCCACCGTCGAGGCCGCCAGCGCCGCCTGGGTGCTGGTCAATAATAGAAGGCTGCAAAGGGCAGGAATTTTCATGGTACGCACTCCTACAAGTAAATGATTTCGAGGGTGCCGGACCCATTGATACGCACGACGTCGCGCAGATCCAGCGATTGGATGGGGGCCAGGTACGTCTTGATGCGCATCGTGCCGGTCAGGACCTGTATGGCGAGCGGGCCCGTAGTCACGCCGGTCTTGTCGGTAAAGCCCATGAGGCTGTTGGCAGCCATGGGGATCTGCCGCGCAGTGGAACTGCTCCAGGCTGCGCCATTGCTGGTGGAGTCGGTGCGATACAGCGTGGACACGCTGTCGGCGCTGAATTCCGCAGGGTCGATCGTCAGGTAGAAGCGTCCGATTTTGTTGTTGCTGGCGTCCAGGTCCAGGCCATAGGCCGTTTCATCGGTGCCGCCGGTGGCTGAGCCATCGCGATTGTCTTTCATGCGCAGGCCGAAGCGGGCCGGAGCATCGCAGGTCACGCTCAGGCGCACGGTGCGCGTGGGTAGCGGTGTTTCGTGGGTGGCACTCAGATCCTTGGCGTACAGCGTGCCGTAGTCCACGACGCCCTGGTCCGACAGTGTCGGTTGGCAGGCGGTCGGCGCGAAGTGGGCGCGCAACGTGAGGTCGCGGTAACGCCCGCTTGCGCTGTGGTACATCATCCCGCTGACTTCCCAGGTGGTGGCGTCGCGTACCTGGGTGGCGGCCGGGTCGGCCCAGGCGCGCAGAGTCAACTGCAATGCCAGGGTTTTCCCCTGCAACACCGTGCCCTGGTGCAGCGGCGCGATGCCATGGTCGGGCCGCCATTCCAGCACGCTGGCGCTGCTCACCGGCGCCTGGCCTGCGCCGGGTAACAAGCCCAGTTCCACCGCCCGGCCGTCGAGCACGGCGTTGCCGACTTCTATGGCATAGCTGCCGTTGGGAGTGAATTGCAGACGTTGCGCGGAGGCGGCGGTGCCGCGATAAAACAGGCTCAGGTCCTGGGCCTGGGGGCAGGTGAACGTCAGGCTCAAACGGCGCTCGCCGAGCAGGCGTTGCGGCGCGCTGTCGCTTTGCGCCAGGCGACTCATCAAGCCCAAATCCACCAGCGGTTCGCTGAGGTTGAATTGGCATTCCTCAAAGGCTTGAGCAGTGCCGGCAAACGCGAGCAATAACCCCAGGCTCACGTAGCGCAAACAGATTGCAGGGTGCATGGCAGTAGTCCTCATGGTGTGTGGCAACGAGCAGGTGCGGTTTCGAAATACACCGTGGGGTCGGCTTTTGCCGGCAGTTCGTAGCGCAATTCACAGCGGTTGCCTTGGGAGGTGGTGATCCACAGCGCTCCTTGGTCCAGCACATTGGGCAGGAACACCTGGCTGGCGTCCTGCACCAAGGTGATGAACTCACCTGTGTTCGTCGTAACGGACGCTCCCACGGGCATGGGGTTTCCCTGATCGTCGCTGACGGTGAGCAGCATGCGGCGGGTCAGGCCCACGCCGAATTCGACCCGATCGACAGCGCCACGCCCGGCCGAGATCATGGCCAGGCCATTGTTGATATCGGCGTTGCGCGGTAGAGAGCGGGTCTGCACTTCCACTGGGCTGCGCCCGTAGGCGGCCACCTGCGACACCACGGCCTGGCCTTGCCAGTCGGTCCAGACCGGGCCACTGGGGGTGCTGAGTTTGATGCCGCTCATGTCGCCGACGGAAACCAGAGCGAAGGTGTCGCGCACCGGGTAGGGGGTAAATGTCATACCGTCGCCATGCACGACTACACCGCCGCGGGCGCCGCCCTGGTAGCTCGAACGCTCGGCATCGGAGCGGCTGTAGCTCAAGTCGAGTTGGGTATAGCGTGGCAATGCCGAAATGCCCACGCTGGTTTCCACCTCATGGTCACTGCTGTCGTGTTCGGCGCTGACGCGGTAGCTCAATTGGTCGTCAAGCTGTTCGGTCAGGCCCAGACCGGTACGGTTTTGGCCGCCGGAGTTGCGCACCCAACTGCGCACCCGGCGGCTTTCGCCCAACGGCACGCTGACAGTGAGGTAGACCGCGTTGTCCTGTTGCTGGCGTCCGCCCATCTGCCACTCGGCGCTGGCCGATAACGAGACTGCGCCAATGCTCGTGCCCCACGCTGCGAGCGCGCGGCTGCTGCTGTTGCCCTCGAAGGTACTCGAACGTGAAACGCCGGCGCTGAATGCGCCCAGCTGCGGATGTGACCACCCCAGGTTGATACTTTGTTGATCGCGATAGCGTGAGTTGCGCTGACTGCCGTCGCGCTCGTAGGTGCTTTCCTCCAGTTCGCGGTAGCCGCTGCTGCGCCAGGAGTTGGCGGCGCTGAACGACCATCGCTCGCTCAGGCGCTGTGACCAGGAAAGATCAGTCTGCACGCCCGAGACTTTTTCCCACGACTGGGTGTTGGACAATTGGGCGGACACCTGGATCTGACTGTCCAGCCACGGCAGCCAGCCCAGGCTGGCGCCCGCCGAGCGATACTCGCCGGTCGCCAGCACGCCACTGCCCAGGGTCAGTTGCGGATGCAAGTTCCCGGTCCAACCGGCGCTGACCACCCACGGCGCCTCTGCCTCGGCCCCGCCGACGTTACGTACGCGCCCCGCTGCGACCGAATAGCCGGGTGCAGGCAGGCCGAGACCGAGCATGGCGGCGGGTACGGTGAAACGTCGTTCCCCGCCGACACTTTCCTTGACCGTGACTTCGACGTCCGAGCGCGTATTCAGGCGACGTACATCGTTCAGCACAAACGGCCCGGCAGGCACCACGGTGGAGTGAATCAGCGCGCCGTTCTGGCGCACTTCTACCTGTGCCGGGCTGTTGGCGATCCCCTGGATTTGCGCGCTCTGGCCTTGCTCCTGAAGGGCGTGCTCGGTCAGCACCTGCACGCCGGTGATCTGTGCGCCAGACAACACCGGGTTATAGAGGTTGATCTGCCCGGCCTGCAGCACTGCCTGATGGCTGGCGAAGGTCCGTTGCGCATAGGCCTCCAAGTGGACGCTGCGCGATAAGCCATCCTGCCAGGTCTGCACCTGGCGGCTGCGCACGATCCAGTCGCCGGCGTTGAAGCCGATTTCGGTATTGGCTGAGCCAAACCGGCTGGCGTCTTCGCCAAAGCGGTTGTAGAACCCGCTCAGGTCGTAGTTGAGCATCCCGGCAAACCCGCCGGTCTGGTAGCCCGAGATGTCCTGTTGCACGGGGCGCAGTGCTTCGGTGGGCACGACCAGTGCCAACGTCAGTGTCGACGGGTCCGGTTCCACCAGGCTTTGCGGATACCGCACGAGAAAATCCTCACAACCCACGGGTTCAGCGGGTATCACCAGGTTGGCGGCGTCCAGCAACGCACGGTCCAGGCAGGGGTTGCCCTGTTGATCGAAACTGACCTCCAGGCGTCCCCGGCGCAGGCCATTGACCCGCAGGTTGACGTTATGACGGCCGGCGGCAAAGCGCGGTGTTGCCAGCAGCAGGCTGGCCAACTGTGGATCGATGCCGCGCTGATGCAAGGTCTGGGCGTCGAAGCCTGCGGGGCTGGTGTCGTCGGCCCACGCCTTGTCCGGCATAAGCGCATACAGCAGCAACACCAGCGGCAAGGCTGGACGAATGGGCACGGCTTCGCCGTCACGGTAACTCAATACTGTTTTCACGCAAGGTACTCGCTTAGTGAACGCACAGCCCTCATTGGGCTCGGGGCTTTGGGCGTTCTGGTGACGGTCGATAAGCCGTCACTTCGTTATCCAGGCGGCGGTCTTGGCGACGCCTGTGGTTTTCTGTCAGAGGGTGATGGGGGCGTCGTAGGCCTTGACCGCAAACCCGTACACAGTGGCCGGTTGTAGCCTCACCGTCTTGGCTTGGCCACCGCTGGCAGGCACGCTCAAGGCTTCACCTGGCAGCACGTAGGTGCGCGGCAGCATCGCCTTGCCGTCGCCGGGCAACAGCCGCAGCTCCTGGGCCAGGCGCACCACATAGGGTGTGTCATTACGCACCTGCAATTGGCCGTCGCGCAGGGTCCATGTCAGGCCGGTCCAGGGGCTGCGATTGGGTGCCAGGCCCTTGGGATGCACAATCACCGGCAGGTTCTGGCGCACGGTCACGCCCACGCGGGCATGACCGGCGGCAGTGGCTGCGCGGCCCTGGGGCATGCCTTCGAACACGGCGCGTTTGAGCCGCTGGGTGAGCAACGGTTTTTGGTTTTGCAGAATAAAGCGCACCAACTGGGATTTGGACGCTTCGACTCGAGACAGCGGCGGCGTCACCACCAGCAGGGGTTCGGTGTCTTCCGGAATGTCCTGCAAGGTCACATGCAACAACGAGAGCTGGCTGTCGGAGTTGGTCACCGAAACGGAAGCTTCACCATCGGCCTCGTGGACGATCACCACGGATGTGTCCGGGACCATGCCGTCAGCCTTTGCTTGGTTGCCGAATATCAGCAGCAGGGCAATAAGGCCGAACGCGGTGTTTGAGCATGTCATCGTCATGATGGGTTTTCCATTAGGCGAAATGAGTGGGTCAGAGGTAACGCAAATCCAGAACGATGGAGCCGTCGAGGGGCACTTCCTGATTCAGGGTCAGGTACTGCGAAAAGTTGATGGCGGTGTCCACTTGAAGCTGGACCCTCAACTGGCTGATGAAGTCGGGCTGACGGTCGCCCGTCGGAGCAAATGCCATATAGGATCGTGGATAGCCATTGGGCTCGGGCGTCCAGCTTTCGCCGCTGTTGGTGGAGGCCAGGACTTGCATGGCCTGTGAGTCCCCCACTGGGTTGCGGTACGACAACGCCACGGAGCCGAGGCGTTCGTCCGGTGCATGGATGTTTCTGCCCAGCCCATAGAAAAAATCCGGTGCCAGGGAAGACTCCGCACGATTGTCGATACCCACCAGCGCAAACAGCATGGGCCTGGCGCATTGCACCTGCAGTTCGAGTTGTCGGCTGGGCAGCACGGTGAATTCGTCGACAAGGAGGGTGTGTGCGGGGATCTTTCCGTGGTCGACAAAGCCTTCATCCGACAGCTCGATATAGCAGGCATCCGGTGTCACACGACCGGTTACCGTAAGCTCGGCAGCGCTGCCCGCACTGGCCTTGGCCGCAGCGCACAGGGATAACAACAGCACGGTAAAGAAACGGGTGAACATAGTCATCGATTCATCACTGGCACGGGTGAGCACAGCCCACGGCGAAGCCCATGCCCTTCAAGGGTAAGGGCATGGGGCGCCATGGGTCAGAGGTACTTCACTTCAAGGGTGGCGGAGCCGTCGATGGTCACTTCGTTGCTCAGGTCCAGGCCGTCGGCGCGGTGAATTGCAGTGCTTACACCCACATCAACGCTCAAGTCCTTGACCGCCAGGGGCAGGGTAAGGTCCTCCATTGAGGCAACTGACATGTACAGGCCTGGGTCCAGGAACTTCTCTTTGAACCAGGTCTGGCCCTGGTCAGTGGAACCGATCGTCTGCACTACAACGCCATCATCGGCGACCGGGTTGCTCAAGGTGAGGAAGTAGTAACCCAGTTTCTGGGTATCGTTGATAAAACCCAGGCCAAAGTACGAGCTGCTCATGCTGGAACTTGCCCGATTATCAATCGGGTGCAGGGCAAACTGAATCGGAGCGTCACAGTTGACCGTCATCGTCAGGGTGCGTTTATCCAGATATGTTGCGTCGTCCAGATTCAGATCCTTGGCGGAAATCTTGCCGTGGTCGACCACGCCACCACCGGACAAGCTGGGTGTGCAAGCGCTGGGCACGATCAGCCCCTTGACGGTCAGGTCAACGGACGATGCAGCGAAGGTTGTCGCCGAGCCGAGCAGCAATACGCCGGCGGCCAGGGTGGTCAATCGGGTTTTCATCGTAGGGACTCCTTAAAGGTAATTGACTTGTACGGTGGCGTGACCGTCGATAGGGACTTCGTCGGTCAACGTCAGGTTGTTGGCAGGTGCGATGTGGGTGATCAGGCGGATCTCGGCGTCCAGTTCCTGAACTGCAATCGGTATCACGTCGTCGCTGTGGGCGATCGCCGTCAGCAAGGTATGGCTGAGCATCACCGAAGGCATCCAGGTCACGCCGCCATCCCTTGAGGTGATGGTGCGCACGGAGACGCCGTCGGCCACGGGCATATAGAGACCCAGCCCGGCATCGCCGACTTTTTCATCGCTGGGTGTGGTGCCCAGCCCATGCCAGCTGAAGTGGCTGGCGGCGGTGCCTGAACGGTTGTCGATGGTGTTGAGGGTGAAGTACGTCGGCCCGTCGCAGCGCACACTCAACAGCATGGTTTCTCTGGGCAGATCGGTGTAGGTGTCGGTGTTGAGGTCCTTGACCGACACCTTGCCGAAGTCCACAGTCCCGCCGCCGGCGATGACTGGTGAGCAAGCGCTGGGGGTGATGCTGCCGCGCACGAGCAAGTCTGTGTTGCTGGCGGCGAATGCGGTCGGGCTGAGGAGCAAGGCGCCTATCAGGCTGGATGCAAAAACATTCATGTCAGTGAATCTCCTTGGGCAGAGGGGGCGAGGTCTTACAGGTACTGGACTTCGAAGGTCGCTGAGCCGTCGATGGCCACTTCGCTGATCAGTGTCAGGTCGCGTGCGGGCCCGATCGAGGTCAAGAGCGTGACGTCCACGATCGCGTCCTTGATCGGGTGAGGCGCCCAACTGCCGTCAATGCGACTGCCCAGCGCTACCCGATCGTTTGGCGCTACTTCATCGTCATCAAAGAGTCGGAACCATTGGTTTCCGTCTTTGTGCATCGTGATTAAGGTGGAAGGCGTTTCAGCGACGGGCCTGCTGAATACCAACCTATAAGCGCCGAGCTTCTGGGTGCCGTTGATCACGCCCAGGCCAAAGGCACCGCCATAAGCGGCCGAGCCCGCACGATTGTCGACGGGGTGGATGGCGAACAGCGTCGCCGCGTCGCAGTTCACGCTCAATTGCACGGTCTTGCGTTCAAGCCAGGTCAGGCTGTCGATGTTCAGGTCTCTTGCCGAGATCTTTCCATAATCGACGTCACCCGAAAAGCTGGGCGCACAGGCGCTGGGCGTGATCAGCCCTTTGACGGCCAGGTCCACGCTGCTGGCTGCGAATACCGATGAACTCATGGCGAGCAGCAGGGCACTGCTCAATAGGGCTACAGGGCTCTTCATTTTTCTGTTTTTTCCATTGCAGGCTGGCAGATAGAGGTGCGTGCAACGCAACGCCCGCGCTGGTGTCGGCGGGTGGTTGTCGGTGCGACGGTCTCGATATTTTTTGCGGCTGCCGGGGAGTGGCAAGCCGTCCCTCTTTTGGGGTGGGGCACAATTTAGCGAGGAGCGTGCGCGGGGGAAATACAACTAATACGACATTGGCAGGGTGGATCGAATAGGGTGAGTTCGCGTTTTTTCGTAGTTGTTGTATCGGCTTTAAGCCATTCAAAAGGTTATTGGTTTTTCGTCGATAGCATTCAAAGGAATGTGGCGATCGTTGCTGCCTAAGTAGGCCTCTATGGCTATTGCGCCAGTGCCGAAGGTTGCTGCCGTATCAATAGCTACGAAGAGGTACTGATGGGTTCGCTGTCAGGTTCAACCGCAGGCGCGAGCCGCAAATCGAGATCGCCTGTTACTCCCCCGCCTCACTGGCGGCAGTTGCATGTCCTGGTGGCGGAGGATCATTCAGCCCACCGTCTATTGCTGGGTTGCTTGCTGCGAAAACTCGGGTTGGACCATGAGCTGGTCGCCGACGGGTATCTCGGGCGAGTGGCTTATGCTCGTCGGCCCTTTGACCTGGTGATCACTGATTGCCAGATGCCCGTCATGGACGGTTACAGCATGGCCCGCGCCATTCGCCAATATGAGCACCACGTCGGCTTGAGGCGAGTGCCGATCATCGCGTTGACCGCCGACCTGCAAAACGACAGCCCCCAGCGCTGCCGCGACGCGGGCATGGATGCCTGGCTGCTCAAGCCTCTGACCCTGGAACAATTAAGTGCCGTTTTGGCGCGATGGCTCCCGGGTGCCGATCACATGCCTATCGGTGCGGAGCCTGTTGCGAAGGTTATGGGGTGGCCCGCCCGCGCGAGCCTGGTCGCGACGTTTGGCAGTGAACAGGTGGTCAATCAACTGTTGGAAAATCTGCTGGTCGAGGCTTGGCAAGATCACGACCTGTTGGGCCGTGCCTGTGCCGCATTGAACGCATCATTGACCGCCGAACGCCTGCATCGATTGACGGGTAGCCTGGTATTTATAGGAGGAACAGGGCTTGAGTCCTGTGCCGTGAGGTTGATCGAGCAGGTTCAGCGCGATGGCGTGTCTGCGCACCAGGCGGAGTTGACATCGTTCCAGGCACGCTTGCGCACCTATCTGGATTATCTGTCCACTCTGTGAAAGGTGTTTACAGAGGGTTTAAGTTATTTGGAAGTCTAGTTTTTGCTGTAGGTGGTTTCCTATTATGTTGTAGTCCAAAAAATAGCCGCTACTAAACATTGGCTTCGGCTGCAAGTGGGTCTTTGTTAGTAGTTGTTGATGAGCGCTGACAGAGGTATTTTGCGCGGATTCAAGTTGCCACCATTCGTAGGTATCTATGCTTCGAGTAATTATTGCTGACGATCACCCTATTGTTCGAGTCGGGCAGAGAGTCGTGATTGAGGCGAATGGCAAGTGCAAGGTGGTCGGCGAAGCCGACGGTCCCGATCAATTGCTCGGGGTATTGAGTACTACGGCATGTGATGTGCTGGTCACCGATTTTGCCATGCCGGGCGGTCAGCAAGCTGATGGCTACAGCCTGTTGAGCCTGTTGCGTCGTCAGTACCCGAACGTGCCAGTGATCCTGGTGACGATGTTCGCCAACGTTGCCACCCTGCGTGCCTCCTTCGCCCATGGTGCCAAGGCAGTGGTCGCCAAAAGTGCCTCTGCCAAGGAGTTGCCCCTGGCGATCAAAGCCGTGTGCGCCGGCCAGACCTTCGCCAGTGAATGCCTGCGGGTGCAACTGGTGGAGGCGGGGACAGGCAATCAGTCCCATGAGCCGCAGTTGTCCGGCAAGGAGAGCGAGGTGGTGCGTATGTTGGCCAGCGGCATGACTGTCAGCCAGATCGCGGCCAAGGTCCACCGGAGTATTTCCACTATCAGCAAACAGAAAAGTACAGCGATGCAGCGGCTGAGTATCTCTACCGATGTTGAACTGTTCGCCTATGCGCGTGCATCGGGAATGGTGCCTTAGAAAGTTGCAGTTTTATGACAGTGGTTTAACTAAAGGCCAAGTGCAGGATTCGTATTAGTTGTATGGGGCTGGTGCGCTAAGTGCTCTAACTTGTTGTTGGCGCCTGCTGGCATTAGTTGAGGGTTGTTTAAATTCCCGGTCAAATTAGTTGAGACGAAATACCCATTGTGCGATGTACTTGCTTGTGCCCGCGTAACCGCTGGTTAATCGACCGTAAGTGATGCGACCCTGACGGAGGTCAGTTGCAACGCGCCTGCATTGATAGCCGTCAAGGCCGCGCGGCTAGTGTTCAAGTCCGCACTGCCGACCGCTGAAGAGATCCAGATCGACGGCAGCGCTATTTTTGTCATGAATGCCCATGGTCTTCGCGGCCTGTGCGGATTATCGTGCAGGCCTGACAATAATTGCTGCGGAACCTGCCCATGAGTGCTGCCCACGATGCTCTGATCCACCGCTTCTATGAGGCCTTTCAGCGCCTTGACGCCGAGGCCATGGCCGCTTGCTACACCGACGATGTGGTCTTCAGCGACCCGGCGTTCGGCGAACTGCGCGGGCGGGATGCCGGTGATATGTGGCGCATGCTTACCACGCGGGCCAAGGATTTTTCCCTGACGTTCGACCATGTGCGCAGCGATGACAGCACCGGCAGTGCCCATTGGGTGGCGACGTATTTGTTCAGCGCCACCGGCAATACCGTGGTCAACGATATCGGTGCGCGGTTCGTGTTCCGTGACGGCAAGATCTGTGAACACCACGACCACTTCGAGCTGTGGCGTTGGTCGCGCCAGGCGTTGGGCCTCAAGGGCCTGTTGCTGGGTTGGTCGCCCGCGCTGAAAAACGCGGTACGTGCCCAGGCGCTCAAAGGCTTGAAGGCATTTCAGGCCGGGCGTTGATAAGCTTGGCGCTCTTCTGGTTTGCCGACATCGACTTGTGACTGATCCCTCTGAACCCAAACCCTGGTTCGTCTATCTGGTGCGGGCCGCCAATGGCTCGCTGTACTGCGGTATCAGCAATGACCCCGTGCGCCGGTTTGCCTCGCACCAAAGCGGCAAGGGCGCACGGTTTTTTCTGTCCAGCCCTGCCGTGGCCTTGGTCTATACCGAGCAATGTGCGAGCAAGGGCGAGGCGCTGCGTCAGGAGCGCTTGATCAAGAAATTGAAGAAGAGTGCCAAGGAGTGCCTGGCCGCGAGTGGCCTCGAGAGCGGCATACACAAAAATAGTTGCGAACCCATGTGAGGTAAACCTGCGCCCCATCCGTGTAGTGCTTGAAACTGCGATCTATTCGCATTAACAGCGTTTTCAACACGGGTTCTCAGAGCATGAAGTCGACGGCGGGCGGTTGGGTAAAACAGTGGCTGGGAGCTTCGGTCTTGGCGGTGTCGGGGCTGGCGTTGCTGCCCTTGAGCGTTGCGCGTGCGCAGGAGCAGCACAGCGCTCAGTTCAATTTTGCCCTGGCAGCCAAACCACTGCCCCAGGCCCTGAGCGAGTTCAGCCGGGTCACCGGCATCAGCGTGATCTATACCGATGAAGCGCCCTACGGCCTCAATGCCCCGGCAGTCAGCGGGCCGATGACGGCGAGCCAGGCGCTGCAACGCCTGCTGAGCCGATCCGGCTTCACGTTCCGCCAGATCGATGCCCGCACCCTGGCGCTGGAGCCGGTGCCAACCGACGGCGCGGTCAACCTCGGCGCTACCACCATCAGCGGCGCCAACCTCACCCAGGACAGCACCAGCTACCAACCGCCGCCGACCAGCTCGGTAATGCGTTCCCATGGGTTGCTGTTGGAAACCCCACAAACCGTCAACGTAGTGCCTGCTCAAGTGCTGCGCGACCAGCAACCGCGCAACCTGGATGACGCGCTGGGCAATATCAGCGGTATCACCCAGACAAACACCCTCGGCAGCACCCAGGACGCGGTGATGTTGCGCGGCTTTGGCGACAACCGTAACGGCTCGATCATGAAGGACGGTATGCCGATGGTGCAGGGCCGTGCCTTGAACGCGACAGCCGAGCGCGTCGAAGTGCTCAAGGGCCCGTCGTCGCTGTTGTATGGCATCCAGGACCCAGGCGGTGTAGTCAATATCGTCAGCAAAAAGCCTGAGCTGGTGCAGTCCACCTCCCTGACCGCACGCGGTTCGACCTTCGGCAGCGGCAAGAACGGCAGCGGCGGTAACCTCGACACCACCGGGCCCCTGGGTGACAGCGGCCTGGCTTATCGCCTGATCCTCGACCATGAAGACGAAGATTACTGGCGCAACTACGGCACCCACCGCGAAACCCTGGTGGCGCCGTCCCTGGCCTGGTATGGCGACACCACCCAAGTGCTGCTGGCCTATGAGCACCGCGAATTTCTCGCCCCGTTCGACCGTGGCACCGCCATCGATCCCAAGACCAACCATCCGTTGAACATCCCCGCCACTCGCCGTCTGGATGAGCCGTTCAACAACATGGAAGGCCGCTCCGATCTGTATCGCCTGACTGTCGATCATGATCTGAACGACGACTGGAAAGCCCACTTCGGTTACAGCTGGAACCGCGAGACCTACGACGCCAGCCAGGTGCGCGTGGTCAAGGTCAACACCAACGGTACCCTGACCCGCAGCATGGACGGCACCCAGGGCGCGCTGACCACCGACCGCTTCGCCACCGCCAGCCTCGAAGGCAAGGTAGATGTCGCGGGTATGCAGCACGACCTGGTGTTCGGCCTGGACGATGAGTACCGCAAGATCTACCGCGCCGACCTGATCCGCCAGGCACCGCGGGGCAGCTTTGATTACACCAATCCGGTATACGGCAACGAAGTCGCCGGTTCCAAAGTCAGCGCGCCGGACAGCAACCAGACCGATCTTTTGCGCAGCGATTCGCTGTTCTTCCAGGATGCTATCCACCTCAACGATCAATGGATTCTGGTCGGCGGTGCGCGCTACCAGATGTACGACCAATACGCCGGCAAAGGCGTGCCGTTCACCGCCAACACCGACGGCAATGGCCAGAAGTGGGTGCCTCGGGCCGGGTTGGTGTATCGCTACAGTGACGAATTGTCGTTCTACGGCAGCTACACCGAGTCGTTCAAACCCAACTCCACCATCGCGCCACTGGCCAATAAAACCGTGTTGAATGGCAGTTTGCAGCCGGAGGAATCCAAAGCCTGGGAGCTGGGTACCAAGTTCGACCTGCCGGGGCGTATCACCGCCAGCGCAGCGTTGTTCACCATCGATAAACGCAACGTGTTGGTGCAGGTAGGCGAGGGCCTGACCTCGGAGTACAGCGTGGCCGGCAAAGTGCGCTCCCGTGGTCTGGAGTTGGATGCCAGCGGCCAGCTGACGGATAGGTGGAGCCTGATCGGCAGCTATGCCTACACCGATGCCGAGGTCACCGAAGACCCCAAGCTCAAAGGCAACCGCCTGCAGAACGTGGCAAAAAGCACCGGCTCGCTGTCAGCGGTGTATGACTTCGGCAGCATCCTGGGCGGTGATCAACTGCGCGTCGGCGCCGGGGCGCGTTATGTCGGCGAGCGGGCAGGGGACGCGGCCAACAGTTTCGAGCTGCCCAGCTACACCGTGGCTGATGTGTTCGCCAGCTACGACACCAAGCTTGAGGGGCAAAAGGTCAAGTTCCAGCTCAACGTGAAAAACCTGTTCGACCGTACCTACTACACGTCCTCGGTGAATACGCAGTTTGTGTCCATGGGCGATGCGCGGCAGGTGTCGGTGTCCAGCACGCTTACCTTCTGATTCATTTATCTGTGGGAGCTGGCTTGCCTGCGATGGCATCGACTGGGTTTGCCTGATACACCGAGTTGTCTGCATCGCAGGCAAGCCAGCTCCCACAGGAAAGCGGTCGCCACATTGATAGCGAGCTGTTAGCGTTGCCGCCATTGCATGCTTATGGAAAACGCTACTGATGTACTTTGGAAAATGGCTACGCACCGGCACCCTGCTGGTCGGTTTGAGTTTTTTACTGGGGGGCTGCGCCAGCGTCTCCCACACTTCCACTCCGGCAACCCTGGATAAACTGCTGAGCGATCCGGCGCTGCAAGGTGCTACGGTCTCGCTGATGGTGCGTGACGCCCGCACGGGCACCACGCTGTATCAGCACAACCCACGCAGCCGGTTGGTGCCCGCGTCCAACCTCAAGCTGTTGACAACGGCGGCGGCCATGGATGTGCTGGGGCCGCAATACCGCTTCGCCACCCAACTGCTGAGCAACGGCATACGCCAGGGCGACCGCCTGACCGGCAACCTGTACCTGCGTGGCCTGGGCGACCCGAGCATTCAGTTTGCCGACTACCAGGCGCTGGCCGCGCAATTGGCCAGCCAGGGCGTGCGCCAGGTGCAGGGTGATCTGGTGTTCGATGACACCTGGTTCGATGCCGAGCGATTGGGGGTGGATTGGTCCCATGACGATGAAACCACCTACTACGGCGCGCAGATTTCGGCGCTGACCGTGGCGCCCAATGCGGATTTTGATGCGGGCAGCGTGCTGGTTACGGCCAAGGCGCCATTGCTGGCCGGCTCGCCGGTGAGTGTCGATATTTTCCCGCCTACTGATTACCTGCAACTGAGCAACCGTGCCATGAGCGGACCGGGCAACAGCTATGGAATCAATCGCCGTCACGGCACCAACCTGTTGCAACTCAGCGGCGCAGTAGCGCCGGGAAAGCAGAGCCAGCAATTGGTCAGCGTCTGGGAGCCAACGCAACTGGTCGCGAATCTGTTTGAACAAGCCCTGGCGCAGCAGGGCATTACCGTACTGGGGCGTCGGGTGATGGGCGGGGCAAGCCCGGCGGCGGTAACGGTGCTGGCCGAGCACCAATCGGCGCCGTTACAGGCGTTGATCACACCGCTGCTCAAGCTTTCGAACAACAATATGTCTGAAGCCTTGCTCAAGGCCATGGGGCGCAAGACGGCCAATAGCGGCACGGCAGCGGCGGGCGCTGTGGCGGTGGCCGGGTTCCTCAAGCGCCAGGGGCTGGAAACCGCCACATTCAGTCAGGTCGACGGCTCAGGCCTGTCGCGGCGCAACCTGGTGTCGTCGCAAACCCTCACCGACCTGCTGCTGGCCGCCAGCAAACAGCCGTGGTTTGACGCCTGGTACAACGCGCTGCCGATTGCCGGCAACACCGACCGCATGACCGGCGGCAGCCTGCGCTATCGCTTGCGCGACACACAGGCGCAAAACAACCTGCACGCCAAGACCGGCTCCATGGGCGGCGTGTCGTCATTGAGTGGGTACATCACCGATGCCGGCGGGCGCAAGCTGGTGTTCTCGATGCTGACCAACAACTACGTGGTGGCCGGCGCGCAGGTCAAGGCGTTGGAGGATCGCGTGGCCGTGGCGCTGGCGCGCAGCGACGATTGATTCAGGGCTGATAGCCCATCCGCCAACTCACGGCCCGGGTCGCCGCCAGCAGATGCTGCGCCGCCGGGCCATCTTCATCGGCATGGAACAGCGAGGTTGGGCCGACCACGGTCATCACCGCCGCGACTTGCCCGACCGCATTGAACACCGGCGCCGACAACGCATCCACGCCGGGCATCAGCAGGCCATGTACAAAGTGCAGGCCGCGGCTGCGGATTTGCTCGCACACGCTGGCATAGGCCTGATCGTCCGCCAAGGTGTGAGCGGTGCCGGCTTGAACCTCGCGTTCGCGCAGCTCCACGGTTTCCCGCGACGGCAAGTAGGCGCTGAACACCAGCCCGGTGGACGAACTGAGCAGCGGCAACACCGAGCCCAACTGCGTCACCACGGTGACGGCGCGCACGGCCGGCTCAATCTGCACCACGGTCGCGCCCTGGTTGCCCCACACCGCCAGAAAGCAGGTTTCATTCAACTCATCGCGCAGTTCGGCCAAGGGCATGGCGCCGACTTTCAACACATCCATGCTGCCCAGCGCCGCCAGCCCCACGCGCAACGCTTCGCGGCCCAGGCCGTAATGGTTGGTGGCGCTGTTCTGTTCGGCAAAACCCGAGGCGATCAGCGCCTGCAAATAGCGGTGGACCTTGCTCGCTGGCATCTGCACATGCTCGGCCAGGCGTGACAGCGAGGTGGCCGGGGACAGTTCGGCCAGGGCCTTGAGAATATCGGTGCCGACTTCCGCCGAGCGGACTTTCTGTTTACCGGTGTCGCGGGGCTTTTCCATGGAAGGGCGAGAATCCGAGAGATGAATGGGCGTCTTTATAGCTTGACGGTCGACAGTGATCAAATTACGTTATGCGTAACTGGATTACGATAAAAACAACTTCTGTACAGAGGAAGATCCATGGACCTCGAATACCTTTCGGGTTTCGGCAACGAATTCGCCAGCGAAGCCTTGCCTGGCGCGCTGCCGGTCGGCCAGAACTCGCCGCAAAAAGCCCCCTACGGGCTCTACACCGAACTGTTTTCCGGCACTGCCTTCACTATGGCGCGTAGCGAAGCCCGGCGCACTTGGCTGTACCGCATCCAGCCGTCCGCCAATCACCCGGCGTTCGTCAAACTTGCGCGGCAATTGGCCGGTGGCCCGCTGGGGGCGGTGACGCCCAACCGCCTGCGCTGGAACCCGCTGGATATTCCGGGTGAACCCACGGACTTTATCGATGGACTGGTCGGCATGGTTGCCAACTCGGGGTCGGAAAAACCTTCGGGCATCAGCATTTATAACTACCGCGCCAATCGTTCCATGGAGCGCGTGTTCTTCAACGCCGACGGCGAGTTGCTGATCGTGCCGGAGCAGGGCCGCTTGCGCATCGCCACCGAACTGGGCGTGCTGGATGTCGAGCCGCTGGAAATCGTGGTGCTGCCCCGTGGCCTCAAGTTCCGTATCGAACTGCTGGACGCGCAAGCCCGCGGCTACGTCGCTGAAAACCATGGCGCCCCGCTGCGCCTGCCTGACCTGGGGCCGATTGGCAGCAACGGCCTGGCTAACCCGCGCGATTTCCTCACGCCCGTCGCCCGTTACGAAGACCTCAAGCAACCGACCACGCTGGTACAGAAATTCCTCGGCGAACTGTGGGCCTGCGAGCTGGATCACTCACCGCTCAACGTGGTCGCCTGGCACGGTAATAACGTGCCGTACAAATACGACCTGCGTCGCTTCAACACCATTGGCACGGTGAGTTTTGACCATCCGGATCCGTCGATCTTCACCGTGCTGACCTCGCCCACCAGCGTGCACGGCCTGGCCAACCTCGACTTCGTGATCTTCCCGCCGCGCTGGATGGTGGCCGAGAACACCTTCCGGCCGCCGTGGTTCCATCGCAACCTCATGAACGAATACATGGGCCTGATCCAGGGCGCCTACGATGCCAAGGCCGAAGGCTTCCTGCCGGGCGGCGCGTCGCTGCACAGTTGTATGAGCGCCCACGGCCCGGATGGCGAAACTTGCACCAAGGCCATCAACGTGGACCTGGCGCCGCACAAGATCGATAACACCATGGCCTTCATGTTCGAGACCAGCCAAGTGCTGCGTCCGACCCAGTTCGCCCTGGAGTGCCCCCAACTGCAACCTGCTTACGACGCGTGCTGGGCCTCGCTGCCCGCCACCTTCAACCCGAACCGGAGATAACCCATGACTCAACCAACGCAGACCCGCAGCTGGGTGGCCTCGGCCAATGGTCACGCGGATTTCCCCCTGCAAAACCTGCCCCTGGGCGTGTTCAGTATCAACGGCTCGGCCCCGCGCAGTGGCGTGGCGATTGGCGACATGATCCTCGACCTGCACGCCGCGCTGGATGAGTTTGACGGTGACGCCCGGCGCGCCGTCGAAGCCACTGCGGGCGGGCAGTTGAACGCGTTTTTCGAACTGGGCCGTGGGCCTCGCGTTGCCCTGCGCCAGCGCCTGCTGGAACTGCTGGCCGAAGGCAGCAAGCTGCAAACCCGCGAGGCGCAAGTGCTGCACCGTGCCGCCGATTGCCAGATGCACCTGCCGGCCAAGATCAATGACTACACCGACTTCTACGTCGGCATCGAGCACGCGCAAAACGTCGGCAAATTGTTCCGCCCCGATAACCCGCTGTTGCCGAACTACAAGTACGTGCCGATTGGTTACCACGGCCGTGCCTCGACCATTCGTCCCTCGGGTACAGAGGTGCGACGCCCTAAGGGCCAGACCTTGCCAGCCGGTCAGTCCGAGCCGACCTTTGGCCCATGCGCGCGCCTGGACTATGAGTTGGAGCTGGGCATCTGGATCGGCCAGGGCAATGCCATGGGCGATGCGATTGCCATTGGTGATGCCGCCGAGCATATCGCCGGTTTCTGCCTGCTCAACGACTGGTCGGCGCGGGATATCCAGGCCTGGGAGTACCAGCCGCTGGGGCCGTTCTTGTCGAAAAGCTTTATCACCAGCATCTCGCCGTGGGTGGTGACTGCCGAAGCCTTGGAGCCTTTCCGCAAAGCCCAGCCGCCGCGCCCTGAAGGTGATCCGCAACCGCTGCCTTACCTGTTGGATAAGCGTGATCAGAACGCGGGCGCCTTTGATATCGAACTGCAAGTGCTGCTCACCACGGCCTCGATGCGTGAGCAAAACCTGCCCGCCCATCGCCTGACCCTGAGCAACACCGAGCATATGTACTGGACCGTGGCGCAAATGGTGGCGCACCACAGCGTCAATGGCTGCCAGTTGCAGGCGGGTGACCTGTTTGGTTCGGGCACGTTGTCTGGCCCGCAGCCGGGGCAGTTCGGCAGCCTGTTGGAAATTACCGAAGGCGGCAAGAAGCCGATTGAATTGGCCTCCGGCGAGGTACGTAAATTCCTTGAAGACGGCGACGAAATCATTCTGCGTGCCCGTTGCAGCCGAGAGGGTTTTGCCTCCATCGGCTTCGGCGAATGCCGCGGTACCGTGGTCGCGGCGCGCTGAGAGGGCAGGGCCATGGAACTCTATACTTACTACCGTTCCACCGCGTCGTATCGAGTACGTATTGCCCTGGCCCTCAAAGGCCTGGATTTCACCGCGCTGCCGGTCAACCTGCTGGTGCCGGCAGGCGGCGCCAACCGCCAGCCTGAATACCTGGCGATCAACCCCCAAGGGCGCGTGCCGGCATTGCGTACTGATGAAGGGGCGTTGCTGATCCAGTCACAGGCGATCATTGAGTACCTGGAAGAGCGTTATCCACAGGTGCCGATGTTCTCCAGGGATTTGCTCGTCAGGGCTCATGAGCGGGCGGTGGCGTCGATCATCGCCTGTGATATCCACCCGTTGCATAACTCCAGCACCCAGAACTTGCTGCGCAAGTGGGGGCACGATGAGGCGCAATTGCTGGAGTGGATCGGGCACTGGATCAGCCAGGGCCTGGGCGCGGTGGAGCAGTTGATTGGCGACACCGGGTTTTGCTTTGGTGAGCAGCCGGGCTTGGCCGATGCGTTTCTGATCCCGCAGTTGTATGCGGCCGAGCGCTTCAAGGTGCCCTTGGCGGCATACCCACGCATTGGGCGGGTGGCGGCGTTGGCGGCCCAACATCCAGCCTTCATGCAGGCCCACCCCGCCAATCAACCTGACACCCCCTGAACCCCCTGTAATGATCGTTCCTACGCTCAGCGTGGGAACGCCTCATGTGACGCTCTGCGTCACGGCTCTAAAAACGGACGCGGAGCGTCCAGGGCTGTATTCCCACGCAGAGCGTGGGAACAATCATAAAAAAACAGGTACCTTGCGATGCACAATCAGATTGCCAGCTTTCGTGCGGCACTCGACGCCCGTCCGGTGTCGCGCTACCAATGGTTGATTCTCCTGCTGCTGGCACTGCTACTGGTCACCGATGGCTATGACGCTCAGGTGCTGGGCTATGTAGTGCCGGCGCTGGCCCAGGATTGGGGCCTGGAAAAGTCCGCGTTTGGCCCCGTGTTCAGCGCCAACTTGCTGGGCCTCACCCTGGGCTCGCTGCTGGTGACACCGCTGGCGGATCGGTTTGGCGTGCGACGTATTCTGCTGGCGTGCGTGCTGATCTACGCCAGCCTCACGGTATTGATGGTGTTCGCCAATTCCCTGACCACGTTGATGGCGGCGCGATTTATCTGCGGCATTGGTATGGGGGGCGCGATGCCCAGTGCCATGGCATTGATGTCTGAATATTCGCCGCCGCGGATGCGCACCTTGATGGTGACCCTGGCGGCCTGCGGCTTCTCGTTCGGCGGCGCGGCAGGCGGCTTTGTGGCGGCCGGGTTTATCGATGGTTTTGGTTGGCAGGCGGTGTTCCTGGCGGGGGGGGGGACGCCGCTGCTGCTGTTCCCGTTCCTGGTGTGGCTGTTGCCCGAATCCTTGCCGCGCCTGTTGCGCGATGCGCCGCCGTATCTGCGTTTGCGCAAAGTCACGGTGCGGATGCTGCCCGATTGGCAACCGCCACCGGCGACCGAAGCTGAAAACTTGCAGGAGCAAGGCAGCAAACTGACGGTGGTGGAGCTGTTTCGCAACGGCTATGCGCGCCCGACGCTGCTGATCTGGGCGACTTTCTTTGTCAGCCTGATCCTGCTGTATTTCATGATCAGTTGGTTGCCGTCGCTATTGCTCGAAAGCGGCCTGGCGTTGAACGAAGCCAACCTGGTCACCTCCATGTTCCTGTTCGCCGGCACCTTGGGCGCCATCCTCATGGCCTGGTTTGCCGACCGTCTGAAAAGCAAAGTGCGGTTACTGTCCGGCGTGCTGGCGGCGGCAGCGCTGTGCACCATCCTGCTGGGCTTGAACCACGACAACCCACGTTACCTGGTGGCTTGCGTGTTTGCAGCAGGGTTCTGCATCATCGGCGGGCAACTGACCCTCAATGCCTTCGCGAGTAACTTTTACCCGGCGCAGGTGCGCGCCACCGGCACGGGCTGGGCGTTGGGTGTGGGGCGGTTCGGGTCAATTCTGGGGCCGCTGTTTGGCAGCCTGTTGTTGGCGATGCATATACCGGTCGAGTAGATTTTCTTCTTCTGCGCGATTCCGGCGGTGATTGCAGCGTTGTTGATTATTCAAGTGCGGGCGCCTTCACTGTAGGAGCGAGCTTGCTCGCGAAGGCCGCAAGGACAGCGCGTTAAACCAGGATGCCTGCGTTATCGTTCACGTTCTTCGCGAGCAAGCTCGCTCCTACAGGGGTCAGTGCACCACTGAGTTGGGCGGCAGGTGCCCCAGCCGCTCGGTCAGGCGCAGGCGCTGAATCGGGTCGTCGCTGAGCAGCAGGGCGTGTTCCAGGTCGAAGCGTTCGGCGCTGGGGCAGTCCAGGCGTTGATACAGGCTGGCCCGCGCCAGGTAGTCGGAGGCGCTGGCGTTGCCCAGTTCCAGTACGCGCTCGGCGTCCACCAGGGCGGCCAGTGGCTCGTCGTTGGCAAGGTAGAGTTGGCGCAGGTTGCGCGACAGCCGTTGCAGGATGGCCCGTGGCTCGGCGGTCAGTAGGTGGTCGGCCTGCAATTTCAGTTTCGCCCCGTACTGGCGCGCCAGCAACTCGCGACAGTCGTTGGGGTACAGGCGCCGGCCGCCGCAAGGGTCCAACAGGTGGTCGGCTCCCGGTACCCGCAGCAGGAAGTGCCCAGGGAAGTTCACGCCGACCAGGGGGATATCCAGGCGCCGTGCCATCTCCAGTGCGATCAGGCCCATGGCCAAGGGTTGCCCGCGTTTGCGTTGCAGCACTTTGTCCAGCAGCGCGGCGGCGGGGCGCAACGGCGTGTGGTCATCCTGGGCAAACCCCAGGTCATTCATGCGCCGCAGTAGCGGCTGGCCGAGTTCATCCGCCGGTAGCAAGGGCATGCCCAGGCTCACCTGTTGTTGTAGCGCACCAAGGTCGTGCAGTATCAACGCGGGCTGCACGCTGGCGTCATGCTCGGCAGCAATCCACAGCGCGGCCTCAAACAGCGCGGGGGGTGAACGGTCCAGGCAGGCGAAAAAGGCGGTGCGGGGATTCATTGAGTTCTCCGGCATATGCCCCCGTTTTAGCCTTGCTGCGAATTTTCGTCCAGCATCTTGAGAGATATCCCACGCTCTTATGTCGTAGATCCCACGAAAACGCGCGGCTTATTCCAGTGCAATCCAGCAGTTTTCTGCCGCAAGCCTATACTTGGCCCACTACCAGAAGTGATTCGGGAGCTCATTGATGTTTGCGCTCATGCACAGCACCCGCCTTGAATCGCTGCACCTGAGCGTTGATCCGGTGACCGGCTTGAAGGCGATCATCGCCATCCACAACAGTCGCCTGGGCCCAGCGTTGGGTGGCTGTCGTTACCTGGCTTACCCTAATGATGAAACCGCCGTGGCCGATGCCGCGCGCCTGGCGCAAGGCATGAGCTACAAAGCGGCACTGGCCGGGCTGCCGGTGGGCGGCGGCACCGCGGTGATCATCCGCCCCGTGCACGTGGAAAGCCGTGCGGCGCTGTTCGAGGCGTTTGGCCGTTGTGTGGAAAAACTCGATGGCCGCTTTATCACCTCGATCGACAGCGGTACCTCGGTCGCCGACATGGACTGCATCGCCCAGAACACTCGCTTTGTCACGAGCACCACCGCCGCCGGCGACCCTGCGCCCCATGCCGCCATGGGGGTATTCGCCGGTATCCGCACCACCGCCATGGCGCGCCTGGGCAGCGACAACCTCGAGGGCCTGCGCGTGGCGGTGCAAGGCCTGGGCAACGTCGGTTACGCCTTGGCCGAACAACTGCACGCCGCGGGTGCCGAGCTGCTGGTCAGCGACATCGACCACGGCAAGGTGCAACTGGCCATGGAGCAATTGGGCGCCCACCCGATTGCCAACGACGCCTTGCTCAGCACGCCCTGCGACATCCTCGCACCGTGCGGCGTCGGCGCCGTATTCAACCGTAACAGCGTCGGCCAGTTGCGTTGCGCCGCCGTGGCGGGTGCCGCCAGCGCACAACTGACCAACCTGGACATCGCCGACCAATTGGAAGGCCGCGGCATCCTCTACGCACCGGACTATGTGATCAACTCTGGTGGGCTGATCTACGTCGCCCTCAAACACGCCGGCACCGACCTGCCAGGCATCACCGCGCACCTGTCGAACATCGGCAGCCGCCTGACCGAAATCTTTGCCCATGCCCAAGCCGAAAAACGCTCCCCCGCACGGGTGGCCGATGAACTGGCCGAACGCCTGCTGTACAAATAGGCCAGGCATTAAAAAGGCCCTGAATCCATGATTCAGGGCCCGTTCAATTCGGGCTTTACTCCGCCGCCGGGTTCAGCAACTCGGACAATGCGTCCGGTTGGCTCTTGAACGCCTTGGCAAATACATCACGGTTCTTCGCCATGTAGATCCCGGCTTCTTCCACCTGCTGCTCGCTCAACGACGGCACGGCTTTTTGCAACACCTCTGCCAGCAACTCAGCGAGTTCAAGCATCTTGTCATGACGGTCAGCTTCGGCTTTATCCATGAACAAACGCTCCAGATCTCGGCTGCTGCGGTATACCACTTCGACGGCCATTCACCACCTCACATGCCTTCACGATAGTTGTCTTTTGCGACTACTGTATTTATATACAGCGAAAAGGATAAGCCAAACGCCGGGGTTTGGGTAGTAGGTTTTTAATGTAGTTGGGAAATGGGGGGCTGAACCGGAAATTTCGCACGGCACGCTGAGGTCGATGGTCGATCGTTCCCACGCTCCGCGTGGGAATGCATCCCATGACGCTCCGCGTCACCCACGAGCAGGTCTGAGGGACGCGGAGCGTCCCAGGCGGCGTTCCCACGCGGAGCGTGGGAACGATCGGGGGGTAATTTAAGTGCCTCGTGTCACACGGCCACCATCTTATTCCCCAGCCCTGGCCTTTTTTCTGCATGCAGAACAACCGTCACGTCCACCCCGCATTATCCGGTCGAGCCGACCTAAGGAAGCATCATCGTGAAAATCAATTGGGCCGAAAGGCTGCGTCAGCAAGTACATGGGCTGGCCGAGTCGTTGGGTAATCTGTTTGTCGAGTCGTTCCATTACCTGGCGCTGTTCGCCATTGGTGCGGTGACCGCCTGGGCAGCGGTGATGGAGTTCTTGGGGATGCTGGAGAATGGGCACATCAAGATCGATGACATCTTGCTGCTGTTCATCTACCTGGAACTGGGCGCCATGGTCGGGATTTACTTCAAGACGAAGGTACACGTTACTAACAATTTATTTATGGGTGCCCAAAACCTTGAAAACCCCGTCAATGCTGGGGCACGGTGTGCATAACCCGTCTCTGACAGGCTGTGAGGTTGGCTTGAATCACTCAAATTTTGAGGGTGGTAGAATAGGATGACTGAGCAAGTGAAATGGGCTGAAAGCCTACGCAAAAAGCTGCATGGTGGTGCTGACTCGATTGGCAATCTGTTCGTAGAAACGTTTCACTATCTCGCCTTGTTCGGAATTGGAGTGGTAACGGTTTACGCGGGAATTTCAACGTTTATAGATATGCTGCAACAGCCTAAAATCTCGGTCGATGACATTTTGCTGCTTTTCATTTTTCTTGAATTGCTGGCTATGGCGGGCATTTATTTTCGTACAAATCACATGCCTTTACGTTTCTTGCTTTACATCGGCGTAACGGCTTTGATTAGACTGTTGATTAGCGACGTTTCACATCACAACGCCCCTGATATGGGTATTCTTTACGTTTGTGGTGGTGTGCTTTTGCTTTCTGTGTCGATTCTTGTTGTTAGGTATTCCTCTTCAAAATATCCCTCGGTAAGAGATAGGACTGAAAGTTAAGATTTTTTATACTAGTCCGCTTATGGCGAATCGACGGTAAAGCTCGCCTTTCCCTGTATTGGAAAGGCGATGCTCTTATCGTGTCATTTTGCTGTTTGGTGTTTTTTAATGATTTGTTGAAAGTTTCCGAAATAGTAAACCAGTGCATCAGTGATTTTTGAGTTTAAGTCACTTCTCGCTAAGCGTACTACTAGCTCTGGTAGAGCCCCGTTTGCGAGTCCCATTGCTGTTCCGACTTGCGAGGATAGTGATTTTCTGTTGTAAAGTAGTAGAAGTTTTTCATAGTCTTCACTATCGATCACGGAGTTGAAGTTTTCTAATGTTGAGCTGTATATGCTTTCAATGTCGATGCCGTTGCAAAGGTTTTTTAGGGCTTCTTGAAGTGCGGCTGAACCCTTTGCTCTGTCGTTAAAGAAGTTAAGCAGAAATTTAATTTCACCTGCGACATGTAATGATACTTGCGTGTCGATTTCCGAGCGAAGTCGTGAGAATACAGTTTTGGAAGCCTCTCTAAAATCCCCGTTTGCATCCCTGGCCAGCCTATTACTTACAATCTCTAATAGCTCTTTGGTGCAAAATAGATTTTCCACCTCTGCGACGTTTAGCACAAAGATTGAGTCTTTCTCTAGTGCGTCAACTTCTGTCTTTACTCGTCGGTCTCTATCAATTATTCCGTATATCTCAAGGGTGTGTAACTGTGGATTGCACTTAAGTGCTTTTACACTTTGGATGACTTGAGTGCAACTACCACGAGGTATCACTAAAAATGAAGGCAGAATGGCACGATACAATGAGACGTCATGGCTTCCGTTATCGCCCTCTACAAACACTACTGGCTTTCGGCTGCCGAGAACTTCTATTAATAGGTCATTAGGTAAGGCATCATCTTCTAGAAGTTCTTCCCAGTCCCAGTTCTGTCCATCAAATGACTTTAACCATACGCGTTTTGAGTTTTCTTTGGCCGCTGCAAAGTCAACGTCGTGAGTAAGATAAACAAATAGGCAGTCTTGTCTAAGTTTTTCGATTTCTGCCCATAAAGGTGTCTGGACGGATTTGTGAAGGTGTAGTTCAGGTTCGTCGATTATGATTATCCCATTTGCCCGAGCCGCCAAGCATTGTCCGATTAAGTAGAAAATTACTCTCTCACCATCACTCATTTCTGAAGAGTTATATATTTTGTCGGGAGAGTTTTTGACCCTAGTTTGAATCCTTAAACCACCTACAATTAGCTCGCGATGGGGGAGTATTTTCTCCCAAAGATCTTTCAGTAGGTCGAGCTTGGTTTTGGGAGGCTCAATACGAATTGAGTTAAGCTTTTGTTGTGCTTTGTATTTTGCATTTGCTTCTGTTTCATCGGAAAATAAGTAAACCATTAGTTTTTGGAAGTCATTTAACATGAATATAGCAGGTTTGCTATTCCATTTGGAGCCGTCTTTATATACATGTTCACTTCCTAATGGGGCGTCGGCATACCCAAATAGAAGATCTTTTTCGGCAAGCTCAATCGATACGGGGGTGGTCGAGTCCGGCATTGCCAAGGACTTTTGCGCTGAAATTCGGTGGACTAACTTTGACTGCGGTGACTGCATTTCAATCCACGTGCCGAGTCGGGTTTTTCCCGAGCCATTAGCGCCGACTAATAATATGCTTTGGTGTGAATTTATATTTTTAGTCTCGGAGTTTTTTGTTGGGAGAGATAAGATTCGTTCTTCAGTGGCTTTCATATTTTGTCTGCTTTGAGTTTTTATAAAGTGTCAGAATGGTTGGTTATGTTGGTTAGTCTGTAATAGTTGAGTAGCTTGGCGGTTAGTGTTTTATGCAGGTCTAGAAATTGTGTTTTTTGAAATAAAATCTTGATTTTTTCAAGTGGTGTAAATCAGTATTTTTGGATGAAAAATGCCCAATTTCGTTTCTGGTAATGGTTCAATGCTACTTCGAGGGGCGGTAAATGCGCTAGCGTTTTTCGAACTTTGGGCGCAAGGGGATAGCACCCGTAAAATTCATACTGTGGGCTATATTTAATGTTCGGTATTCAAAAATTAGGGAGGCCCCGCCGTCAAGACGAAGGTATACGTTTCTAACATTCCTTTTAGTGATTGCCAGATGCTTGCAAGCCCTGATAACGCTGGGGCGTGGGGTGCATGACCCGCTTCTGATGCGGCGTATGGTTAGCTTTTTTTGCTCAATTTTTGAACAGTGGTGAGTATGGTGACGCAAGAAGTGAAATGGGCTGAAAGCCTGCGTAAAAAGCTGCGCGGTGGTGCTGATTCGATTGGGAATTTATTCGTAGAAACGTTCCATTACCTCGTCCTTTTCGCAATTGGATTAATCACCGTTTGGGCTGGAATATCTACATTTATAGGTATGCTTCAACAGTCGAAAATAACGGTTGATGATATTTTACTGCTTTTTATCAATTTAGAATTGTTAGCCATGGCGGGCATTTTATTTTAATAACTAATTACATGCCACTGAGAATTTTGCTGTATATCGGAGTAACCGCATTGATTCGATTGCTGATAAGTGATGTTTCTCATCACAATGCGCCGGATACCGGGATCCTTTATGTGTGTGGCGGTGTGTTGTTACTGGCAATTTCAATTCTGGTGGTCAGATACTCGTCTTCAAAGTATCCGTCAGTAAAAGAAAAATCTGATAGTTAACTTGGTATATATAATGCGAATATTGCAAGGCCTTATATTCGCATTGTCTTCGCTAGTCGTGAGGTGATTTTTAACCCGCAGTTACTGTTGGTTGCCTTTATCATGTCTGGTTAAGTGTTTGTGAGTTTTTTGAAAGGTGTCAGGGTCTAAAATCCAGCTGTCTATATTCTCAAAGTCAAATACAGGTCGACCGGAAAGAAAAACCTTTCCATCATTTTTATTTGGCCAGTGTATCGCTAAATGCCTTGAAGTCATGTGCTGGCATATGGATAAAAGTTGTGGCGCTCCGCCTATTGTTGAATTTAACTCCGCAGTTCGCAACATATCCCTTATGACTTCAAATGGTTCCATGTCGTAACGCTTGAAAAGTGGCGCACCTTTGATTACTGATGCATCTCCATGTCGAGCTCTCAGTAGCCTGTAAAGATTGTCTCTTGCCTCTCGAGATTTGTCTCCGATAAATGCAATTTTACCAAATTCACCTATTTCTTTTTGAATTGAATGTACTTCAAACTTCTTGCTATTGGGCATGAATACAAGCCTGTCTATGCAGAATTCTTTTTTGAACCATGAATATCCACAAAGTAAGAAGTCATAATTAGGTTTCTTGAATTCGTCAATGTACGTTTCGAAGCTGCTAAATAGGGTGTTTAGTAATTTAACCGTGTATGTTCTGAAGGGGATGTAGTCAATGACGCCGTCTCTCATCGGAGTGTGTGAGTTAATAGCCTGTGACATTTGAAGTAGTAGTGGATAGGCGAGGAATGTATCGCCACAAAATGCAAGTACAGAGTCTTTTCTCGGAAGTTGAAAGGTTTTAGGCGCACAGTCTAAAATGCCACCTCCATTCAATCTGCTATCAGAGCAAACTATAAGCTCTTCCGCCCCTCTTTTCGAGGTCCGTACCCAAGCTGCGACTATCGTCATATAGTACCTTCGATCTCTAGGTGTGCATCTACAGGCTACATAGCTGCGGCGGCTTGCTTCACCGAATGTTCATAATAATTGCAGAGGTCTGGGTCGAATTGATACGCTGTATTTTTTGAAATAGCAGTGGCCACTAACTGATCTGCATGTTGTCGATTCAAAACTTTTAGACCTGTGATTTTTTTATAAAATTCAGTCATTACGCCAAAGGCGAATTCAGCAAATAGCTTTCCGTAGCAGTCTGTAATGGGGTTTATTTTAGAATTTCCAATGTATTTAAAGGGCGTTTTTTTGTTTTCTTTTGCTTTCTTAATTAGTTTTTTGAATTCATCTTTCCTAATGCGACATTGGACCCCGTTGAAAACTTCAACAACAGATCCGAAATCTTCTGGGATTCCGGGAAGATCCTGTGCTGAACATAATATGTCAAACAGCACCACACGATTGATTGTTTTAGAGAAATGCAAATATCTAGATAGAATCTCATCGATGGTTTTTTGCGAGATCATGCCATTTGGATGAAGCTCGCATAGTGCGCAGATAAGTATTCCAGCACGCCAAGCGTCATTTTCCCAGCTATAGCCTTGAGTATAAATTACACAAGGGTGGGATATTAGCTTGTTGTTGTATAAGTCAAAATCACGATCCATCACTGCGATGCTTGAGGACACCTCATTAGCAAGAATTTTTTCTGCATATGGCAGTACGTTATTTTTACTCCCAAGGGATTTGATTCTAACAGTAATATTAGGTAAATATTTAAGAAAAATGGTCCTCCAGAAAATTGAGTCAATCGACCACACGTCGTCATCTGGATTGTCAATTATCCTACCAATATTTCCGCCTTCTGAGAAAATTATGATGTCAGAGTTGAGAAAATTTTTATAGTTGGAAATGCCATTGGATGATCTTGTAAATGTCATTTTATGCATCGCTCCATGGGGATTATATTTTCCTGTAAGGCCCCAACTACATCTGGAGAATGAGTTGCGAAAATTACCTGTGCTGATGGATTTAGTGTCTTAATATTTGTGGCGAGATACTCTTGCCAATCGATATGCAATGACAGCTCAGGTTCGTCTGCCATATATATATATGTTTTGTTTTCTTGTAGTAGTGCTTCACCAAATATGATTAGTATCTGTTTTTCGCCGGATGATAGCTGGCGAGTAGTTAGGTATTTTCCAGACTGTGTTGTGATTACAATTTCGTTTCGCTCGTTAAGAGTCAGCTCTTTTTTTTGCATTAATTTGTTGAGTAGTCCCATGAATTTGTCGCGTGGAGCTAATAGCTTGTTTTTTTCAATCGTCACTTGCTCCCAGAAATCCACAGATTTTTCTATTCTTTTCAAATCTATGATGGTCATATACTCATCGATAGAAAGATGTGTTTCGTGGGTTATTTTTGAGTTGAGCTTTTCAATTGCACTAAAATGATCTTCAATTTTTTGGCTGTAATTCTTTTTGTCGATAGAAAACTGCGCAAATATTTGTAGAAGTGCTAGCTTTTCTTTTTCTACTTTTTTAGCGGCGGGTATCGCCAGTGATGCGCTTCTTTCTGTTGAAAGAAGCGAAAGGAAAACCTGCTCCTGGAAGCTCTCGTAAAGCCTATTGACTTGTTTGCCGACTGCAGAAAGGTATCTTACTAATCTATTTGATAAGTCTTCGAGCTTATGATCGAGGGGATCTGTAATTTCATTTGTTGCATTGCCCCTCTGAACTGATAGCCAAGTTAAATTTACGAGCTCTGTGAGGTGTTTATTGAGCGTCCTTCCTGCTGCCATGTTTCCAATAAGCCTGCTTCTTAATCTTATCGTGCTAGGATTGAAGCCCTCTAGTATATCCATGTCTGAGAGTTCGTAGTTGAAGGGCTTTTCGCTGGAGTTTTCGGTGATTTTGTAATTAACTAAAAAAAAGGGCACATCTTTGTCTTTGATTGCTTCGATAGATGGTTTTTTTCTTGAGTTTGGGCTTTTTAAGATTATTTTGATACTGTCGAATTCATGTTTTGCTAGAATGGATTTGTTGCCTTGAAGGACTCCTGCTATCAAATTAAACATGGTGGTTTTGCCAGAGCCGTTTGCGCCGATTACAAAGTTGTAGTCATCTTTCATATCTATCAGGATAGCGTGATTTCCCCAAAATCCTTTAATTTCTACTCTATCTATTAAATGCATATTTATCTCGGTCTTGTTAAGAAATTGTATTTAAACAGTTATTTGATATGTGGGCGTTCATGTTTTTCTACACGATGCCGAAGAAATAGTAGCGCCAAGAGCTTTTCTGGCTGAGTGCGTTAAAATGTTCGGTTGAATAGGGGCGAGTTGAGATGGGCTTGACAGTGCTGAATGGTTGTGTGACTTGGTATAAGTTTGCAGATTGGGGGCAGTAGACTATTGTATTATCAAAACTCTTTTTGTTCTTAACTTCTATAAAATCCATTTTTGAACAACTCCTTTTGATAGCATCTCGACCTCCAAGTCGATTTTTTACTATTAAGTTATGAATCTAGCCTCGAGGTGTCTAAATGATATCATGACGCTTTCTTCGGCAGCCAGCTATAGGCGTATGCGTCACGAGTGTATTTGACCGAAATAGGGAAACCCTGTCGTCAAGACCAACCGCATGCCGGTGCGCTTCCTGATCTACGTGGCGATTACCGCGCTCACGCGTTTGCTGATCTCCAACGTGTCTCATCACAACCCGCCAGACCTGGGCATCATCTACCTGTGCGGCGGGATTCTGCTGTTGGCGTTTGCGATCCTGGTGGTGCGCTATGCGTCGTCTGCCTTCCCTTCGGTGAAGGTCGAAAGCCCGCGTCGCAAGGGCGAGGCGAGCCTTGAGACCGAGAAAGGCGAGCTTTAAAGCCCCACGCTGAAGGGCAGGGTACGGGCGGGCGGTCGCTGCAGGAGTTTGTGGCTGTCGCCGTCCGTCATCAGCTCCAGGATTTCCACGGCGCTGTGGCCCTGTTCGATGGCGATGCCGAACTGGATGCTTTGCACCAGGCGCCTGAGGCGCTGCGGGTCGTTGCGTTGTTCGGCGCTGATCATGCGCTTGGCCACTACGCCAGTCTCGTCAGAGAGGGTGAGCATGATGCTGCCGTCCAGCCGTTGGATGCTCAGGTTGACGCGGTATTGGGGGCTGAACGTGTCGGTGATGATCTGAAAAGGATTGTCCATGGTGCGTTACCGCCTGATAAGAACATGCAGTCATTGACGGCCGGTGTCGGGATTAGTTCGCATTGCCTGACCACTGGCCAAATTCCGTTTTCCTCAAAAGTTCTACAGCAAAGGCCGTGCCGTACAGCGATTTACCCGGCACAGAAATCCAAATGTGGGAGCGGGCTTGCCCGCGATTGCGGTGTATCAGCCAATCAATAGTTGGCTGAATGATCGCTATCGCGGGCAAGCCCGCTCCCACATTGGATGTATGTCGTGAGCTAATTCAGGGCATTACGGAAAAAACGATCGCAGACAGCGCAATCAGGCCGATGACCACCACAAACACATTCGATACCTGACCTGAATACTGGCGCAAAGATGGCACGCGGCGAATCGCGTACATCGGCATCAGGAACAGCAGGCACGCGATGATCGGCCCGCCCATGGTTTCGATCATGCCCAGGATGCTCGGGTTGAAGGTGGCCACGGCCCAGCAGGTCAGCACCATGAACAACGCGGTGCAGCGTTCCAGCCATTTCGCCGACATCGAACGGTTGCGCCCACGCAGGGATTTGACGATCAGCCCCTGGAAGCCTTCGCTGGCACCAATGTAGTGACCCAGGAAGGACTTGGTAATCGCCACCAGCGCGATCAACGGTGCGGCGTAGGCAATCACCGGCGTCTGGAAGTGGTTGGCCAGGTACGACAGGATCGAGATGTTCTGCGCCTTGGCAGCGGCCAGGTCAGCCGGTGACAGCGCCAGCACGCAGCTGAAGCAGAAGAACATCACGGTCAGCACCATCATGCCGTGGGCGGTGGCCAGGATGCCGCTGCTTTTGCGCTCGGCCTGGGCGCCGTAGACGCGCTTCTGGTCCACGGCAAAGGCGGAGATGATCGGCGAATGGTTGAACGAGAACACCATCACCGGGATCGCCAGCCACAGCGTTTTGAAGAACAGCGGCAGCGGCATGCCCTCGCTGGCCGAGGCGAAGAATGCGCCGTTCCAGTTGGGAATCAGGCTGAACGCCAGCAGCAGCAAGGCGGCCACGAAGGGGTACACCAGCACGCTCATGGCCTTGACGATCACGCCCTGGCCGCAACGCACGATGGCCATCAGGCCAAGGATCAGCACCAGCGACAGAATCGCCCGGGGCGGCGGCGCCATGTGCAATTGGTGCTCCATGAAACTGCCGAGGGTGTTGGTCAGCGCCACGCTGTACACCAGCAGGATCGGGAAGATCGCAAAGAAATACAGCAGGGTGATCAGCTTGCCGGCGCCGACACCAAAGTGTTCCTCGACCACTTCGGTGATGTCGCCGGATTTGCCCGACAGCACAAAGCGCGTCAGCCCACGGTGGGCGAAGAAGGTCATCGGAAATGCCAGCAATGCCAGCACGATCAGCGGCCAGAAGCCGCCTACGCCGGCATTGATCGGCAGGAACAGGGTGCCCGCGCCGATGGCGGTGCCATAGAGGCCGAGCATCCAGGTGGTATCGTGTTTGGTCCAGCCGGTGGTTACTGTGCTTTCTCTGACATCGGGATTTTCGGCAGCAGGTGTACGTACATCAGTCATCGGTATTGCCTCGTTATTATTTTTGCGCGGGCTCACGTTGGGGCGGGTAGCAGTGCTCCGATCAGCACTCCACCCAGCTGACCGCCAGGCCGCCCCGTGAAGTTTCTTTGTATTTGTCATGCATATCGGCGCCGGTATCGCGCATGGTGCGGATGACCCGGTCGAGGGAGATGAAGTGTTTGCCGTCGCCGCGCAGGGCCATCTGCGTGGCGTTGATCGCCTTGACCGCCGCAATGGCATTGCGCTCGATGCACGGCACCTGCACCAGGCCACCGACCGGGTCGCAGGTCAGGCCGAGGTTGTGTTCCAGGCCGATTTCGGCAGCGTTTTCCAGTTGCTCCGGGGTGGCACCGAGGATATCGGCCAGGCCTGCGGCGGCCATGGCACAGGCCGAGCCCACTTCGCCCTGGCAGCCGACTTCGGCGCCGGAGATGGAGGCGTTTTTCTTGCAGAGGATACCGACGGCAGCGGCGGCCAGGAAGAAATTGACCACGTCGTCGTCAGACGCGTCGGCGTTGAATTTCATGTAGTAATGCAGCACTGCCGGGATAATTCCGGCCGCGCCATTGGTCGGGGCGGTGACCATGCGCCCGCCGGCGGCGTTTTCTTCGTTGACGGCGAGGGCGAACAGGTTGACCCATTCCATCGCCGACAAGGTCGAGGTGATCACATTGGGTTTGCCGATTTCCAGCAGGCTGCGATGCAGTTTCGCCGCCCTGCGCGGTACGTCCAGGCCGCCGGGCAGGATGCCTTCATCGCGCAGGCCCTGTTCCACGCATTCGCGCATCACCGACCAGATATGCAGCAGGCCGCTGCGGATCTCTTCATCGCTGCGCCACGCCCGTTCGTTGGCCATCATCAGCTCGGATACCCGCAGGCCGTGCTTGTTGCACAAGGCCAGCAGTTCTACGGCGCTGGAAAAGTCGTAGGGCAATTGCACGTCGCTGGTCGGCGCAATGCCTGATGCAGCTTCGGCGGCTTCGATGATGAAACCACCGCCCACCGAGTAATAGGTTTGTTCGCTCAGCAGGCCGCTGTCGCCATAGGCGTGCAAGGACATGGCGTTGGGGTGGTACGGCAGGCTTTCGTCCAGCAGCAGCAAGTCGGTGTGCCAGTTGAAAGTAATTGCCTGAGAGCCCGCCAGCAGCAATTGGCCGGACTCGCGCAGTTGCTGGATACGCGCATTGATCGAGGTGGGGTCGACGCGATCTGGCCATTCGCCCATCAAGCCCATGGCACAGGCGCGGTCGGTGGCATGGCCGACACCGGTAGCGGACAGCGAGCCATACAGGCGCACTTCGACGCGACGGGTTTGGCTGAGCAAATGCAGGTCGGTCAGGGCTTGGGCGAATGTCGCGGCAGCGCGCATCGGGCCAACGGTGTGGGAGCTGGAAGGGCCGATGCCCACCTTGAATAGATCGAAAACACTGATAGCCATGCTAAAGCCTTACAAGCAATGGAGTAGAAATCGCTGCCATGTTTTGTAGAGCAGGCGGAATTGGCGCGATACTGAGCCTCTGGATCGGTACTGACCAACGAATTATCCTAAGACACCCTTTAGCAGGACTAAACGCTATGACTCGCCCCCTCCATGGCCAGACCTATGTCTGGCTGCATGTGTTTTCCTGCGCTGCGCGGCATCTATCGTTCACCCGCTGCGCCGAGGAACTGCACATCACGCCGGGAGCGGTGAGCCAACAAATTCGCCAGCTAGAAGAGCGCCTGGGCTTTCGACTGTTTCATCGGCGTGCGCGAGGCGTTGAACTCAGCGCCGAGGGGCAGCGCCTGGCGGCCGTGGTGGGTGAGGCTTATGGCAGCATTGATGCCGAACTGCAGCGCCTGGACGCCGGGATGATCAGCGGCACCTTGCGCCTGCGTTCTATTCCCTCGTTTCTGGGCAAGTGGCTGACCCCGCGTCTGCCACGTTTTCAGCAGCGCTTTCCGGACATTCAACTGCGCATGGTCGCCGAAGACAGCAGCATCGCCCTGC
The DNA here is from genome assembly GCF_001320835.1 of Pseudomonas sp. NBRC 111138. NCBI lineage: Bacteria > Pseudomonadati > Pseudomonadota > Gammaproteobacteria > Pseudomonadales > Pseudomonadaceae > Pseudomonas > Pseudomonas sp. NBRC 111138. The sequence continues at coordinate 37,615 of NZ_BCBO01000112.1, forward strand.
ATGAAGGCGACTTCGACCTGGCCATCGACCTCAACGACGGCAGCTACCCTGGCTTGTTATCCACAGCCCTGTTGGACGAACAGATATTCCCGGTGTGCGCCCCCAGCCTGTTGCGTGGCCGCCCACCCTTGCATGGCCCGGCGGACCTGGCCCATTTCCCGCTGCTGCACGACATCACGGCCTGGCGTGGGAGTTATGAATATGCCGAATGGGAGTTTTACCTCAATGCCATCGGCTACCACGGTGCCGACGTACGGCGCGGGCACACCTTCAACCGCAATCATCTGACTATCGAAGCCGCCATCGCCGGCATGGGCGTGGCGATTGCGCGGCGCACCTTGCTGAACGATGAGCTGGAGCGCGGCACCTTGATCGTGCCGTTCGGCCTGGCCGTGCCCAACCATAAACGCTACGTGCTGCTGTATGCGCCGGGCGCGTTGAACCATCCGGGCGTGCGTGCGGTGCATGACTGGCTGGTGGAGGAAGCGGGGGTTTTTCGCAGCTTGCACCCGTTGGGAGAGGGGCAATTGTGAGGAAAACAGAACGTAAGAAGTTGTAACTAACTCCCCACCCTACCAGCGTTTTTGCTCGTCGTCAGGGTTAATTTGTAATGTAGGATTTATCTTTGCAAAGGGGTTGAAATGTTTCAGCAGGTGCTCAATTGTGTAATCAAGAGGTCATGGTTTCACCACCCCGGTGTTGCAGTTTGTGACCTCTGGCGAGCTAGCTGAAATAAGGGAAGAACTATGCAAATCCAAGTCAATAGCGATAACCATATTGAAAGCAGCATCCGACTGGAGGAGTGGGTACGTACTACCATTGAGAGCACGCTCGAACGCTACGAAGAAGACCTGACCCGTGTAGAGGTCTACCTGCGAGACGAGAACGGCGACAAGCCCGGCCCTCACGATTTGAGTTGCCGCCTGGAAGCACGGCCTAAGGGCCATCAACCAGTTTCCGTGTGCCATAAAGCCGATACGCTGGAGCAAGCGATCGATGGCGCCGCAGTCAAGCTCGACCACGCACTGGAACATCTGTTTGGCAAACTGCAAGGCAAGCCGCGCGCTGCCGGTAAAAACCAGCCAATCAACAAAGTGAACGAAGACGCTTTGGAAGAGGAATTCCTGGAAAACGAAAACGCTGCCATTAACGGCTGATTTTTTCCATTCCCCCAATGAAAACGGGCCTGCACATGCAGGCCCGTTTTTCGTTCAGCGCTCGCGCCGGAAGAAATGCCGGCTCAGCAGCGCCAGCCCGCAGGCGCCCAACCCCGCAAACAGCATGGCCCAGCCGGCGCCGCTGCGCAGTGCTGTTTGCGCATCCAGGATGGTCAGCCCCGGGGCATCCAACTTGCCGGCGGCAATATGCTGGCTGAGGCTTGCCCACTCCATTGCCGTGCTGTCAGGCAGCACATGGGCCAGGTTGTGGCTGATCCCTAACAACAACACAAGGCCCATCAGCGCGATATTGATCGCCAGGGTGATCAGCCGTGCGCTGAAGTCGATGCCCGAGGCCATGCCTGCGCGGTCATTCGAGACGGCGCCGGTGGTGGTGTTGGTAGTGGGCGAATTGGTCAACGCCAGTCCGATACCGGCGATCACGCAACTGAGCAGCACCAGCGCCACGCTGGGTTGTTCGGCGTAATTAACGGCGGCCATTCCCATGAACCCTGCGCCCATTACCCCCAGGCCCAGGGGAATGATGCGTTCGGCGCCAAAGCGTAGGGCCAGGCGTTCGGCCAGCGGCGGTACCAGCAAAGTCGGCAAGGTGTAGGCGAGCAAGGCGGCGCCTGTGGTCAGCGTGTCGTAACCCAGGCCCGCCTGGAAGTACAACGGCAGGTAAATCATGAACGGCCAGAAGCTGAAGTTCATGCCGATCGAGCCCATCAACGCGCCATTGAAACGTTGGATGCGGAACACCGAGAAGTCGAACATCGGATGGGCGCTGCGCCGCTCAATCAAGATAAACAGCAGCAGCCCGAAGACCGACAGGCCAGCCCAGCCGAGCATCGCCGGGGCGCCAAAGCCGATTTCGCTGCCCTGGGTGATGAAATAAACCAGCGCAAACACCGTGAGTGTCATGGTCAGCATGCCGGCGATGTCGAGGCGATGGTTGGCCGGGTCGCGGGACTCCTGCACGCTGATGTGCAACAACGCCAAGGTGAACAGGGTCAGCGGTACATGCACCAGGAACACCCAGCGCCAGTCCGCCACGGCCAGGATCATGGCTCCCACCATCGGTCCGAAACCCAGGCCTACGCCAGCGATCACGCCCCATATCGCAAAGGCCCGCGCACGCGCCGCCGGCTCGCGGAACTGATGGGACAAGATCGCAAATTGGCAAATCATCATGGCCCCGGCGCCAATGCCCTGGACGAAACGCGCTGCGATCAGTGTTGGCGCATCGTTGGCCAAGCCACAGGCCAGCGAGGCCAGGGCGAATACCCACAGACACACCACCAGCACACGCCGACGACCGAAGCGATCCGCCAAGGTCCCCGCCGCCATCAGCACGCTGGTGCAGGCCAGGGTGTAGGCATTCATGATCCATTGGGCGTCTTGAAAGCCCGTGCCCAGTTCCTGTTCCAGCGTCGGCAGGATGACCGGCACGCTGGAGATTTCCAGGCCGAACATCAGGGCCACCAAGCAGACGGCGGTGAGGGCCAGGCCGTTCCTGGCGGTGCGCGGGGGAGTGAGGGCCGAGAGTGCGGCGGCGCGTGGCATACGACATTCCTTTCGAAAGCGGGAGGGGCTATTCTCTCGGGAATAAGGTTCCTTATTGGTGATAACTTTTCCACAAACAAGGGAATACAGGGCGACAATTAAGCATGGCTACCCCACGTTTTGATGGTGTCGAACTCTTTCTGCAGATTGTTGAAAGCGGCAACCTCACCGAAGCCGCCGAACGCCTGAACCTCACGCGTTCTGCGGTGGGCAAGGGCCTGGCGCGTCTGGAGGCGCGCCTGGGCACGTGCCTGTTACAGCGTTCCACCCGGCGCCAGCGGTTGACCGAGGACGGGCAGGCGTACTACGAGCATTGCCTGCGCGCATTGGCAGAGCTGGAGGCCGCCGAGTCCGTGTTGGAAAGCGGCCGCCAGCAACCTCGGGGGCGTTTGCGAGTGAGTGTGCCCCTGGCGTTTGGGCATCACTATGCCGCGCCAGCGTTGTGGGCCTTGCTGGATCGTTATCCGGAACTGGAAATCGACCTTTGTTTTTCCGACCGCATGATCGACTTGGTGCAGGAGGGCTTCGATATGGCCGTGCGCATCGGCCCGTTGCCCGACACCGACCGCCTGAGCGCACGGCGCCTGGGTCAGCAGGTCATGGGGCTGGCAGCGTCGCCGGCGTATTTGCAGCGCAAGGGTGCTATTGGCAGTATCGAAGACCTGGCCGCTCATCGTGGCATTGCCTACCGCAGCAACACCGCGCAGCGCTCGCGCCTGGCTTCGCCCTTGATCGTGGACGACCTCCAGGCGGTAGCCGATGCCGCCATCGCGGGCGTAGGCCTGGCCTGGTTGCCGAGTTGGTTGATTGCCCACTATGCGCTGCGCGGGCAGTTGCAGGCCGTGCTGCCCAGCTACCGTGAGCAACCTGCGCCGATCCATGTGATCTGGCCGACGGCGGCGCATATGCCGGCCAAGACGCGGTGTGCCATTGACGCGTTGGTGGCGGCCACCCCGAGTTGCCTGGCGGGCAGTTAGATCCTGAACATACTGAAAACCATCTGTAGGAGCGAGCTTGCTCGCGAAAAACGTCAACGATAACGCGTGTTTGCTGAATGAACGCGGCGCCTGTGAGTTTTTCGCGAGCAAGCTCGCTCCTACAAAATACAGTTAGAACGCGATAGAGGTTTGTACATACACCGTACGCGGCTCACCCACGTACTTGCCCTTGTTGTTGTCATCGAACGAGCGGGTGTAGTACTGCTTGTTGAAGATGTTCTTCACCCCCACCGCCACATTCAAGTCCGACAACTGCGGGCCGAAATCGTAGGCTGCGCGGCTGCTGAACAGCATGTAGCCGGGGATGCGCCCATTGGCACCGTCGGCGCTTTCGGCCTGGGTGTTGGCGTTGTCGGCGAACTGGCTGCTCTGGTAACTGCTGTCCACATTCAGCTTCCAAGGGCCTTCGGTGTAACCCACGCCGAGGGTGCCTTTGTGCTTGGAGGAGAAGGGCACGCGGTTGCCTTTGTTGGGGCCGTCTTCGCGGATGGTCGCATCCACATAGGCGTAGGTGGCGTACACATCGAAGCCGGCCAGTGCGGGGCTCAGGCCGTCGAGGGCGTAGTTGATGCTCGACTCGATGCCTTGGTGGCGAGTTTCACCGCGGGCGATCACGGTGTCGTTGGTCTGGTTGCTGTCGTACTGGTTGTCGAAGTTGATCAGGAATGCGCCGATTTCTGCGCGCAAGCTGCCGTTGTCGTAGCGCGTGCCGAGTTCCCAGGTGCGGGCTTTTTCCGGTTTCACTTCGCCACTGTTCACACGGTTGGGCATCTGGCTGTACTGCACGCTGCCGAACGAGCCTTCGGTGTTGGCGTAGAGGTTCCAATCATCGGTGAGGTGATAGAGCACGTTCAGCGCTGGCAGTGCGGTGTTGTAGTCGCCCTTGTATTTGACGTTGCTCAGGTTGTTAGTCTGCTGGGACTCGATCATCTCGTAGCGAATGCCTGGGGTGATGGTCCACTTGCCGATGTCGATGCGGTCGTCGATGAAGAACGCATTGGCTTCGGTGCCGCCGCGCGTGTCGCGGTCGTTGCGGCTGTTGGTGGTGGGGATTTGCTGGTTGACGGCAATCGGCGTGCGGTAGCGCAGCTCGTGGCCGGCTTCATTGATGTAGCGGTAGCCAACACCCACTTCGTGGCTGGTGGGGCCGAGGTCGAAGCCCTGGGCGAAGCGCGTTTCCAGGCCACGTACCCAATATTCCCGTGGCGACAGCGACAGGAAGCTGCCTTGGTCCAGGTAGCCGCTGCGCAGGGTCTTGGTGAAGAAACTGTTGACCGTGAATTCGCGGCGGTCCTGCTCGTAGCGATAGCCCACATTGAACATCGTGCGGCGGCCCCAGAACTTGTCATACGGGCGGGTGGACTGGTACGGATCAGCCTTGTAGTCCTTGACGTTCAAACCGCCCGGCATGTCGGCTTGGCCTTCGTAGTACTGCGCCATGGCGTTGAAGCTATTGGCGTCGTCCAACTGGTATTTGCCCTTGAGGATCAGGTCGTCGATGCGCGTGTTGCTGTTTTCGCGCCAGTCGCCGCCGCGGGTGCCGGAGTACAGCAGCGCGCCACCCAACCCATTGTCGGCGGTGCCGCCAGCCAGCAAGTTGCCGGTGGTCTTGAAGCCGTCGTGGCTGGAGGAGGGGCTGGTCTCGGTCTGCAAACCACCCTTGACCGTCGGCGCATCCGGGATGGCACGGGTGACGAAGTTGACGATGCCACCGACGTTTTGCGGGCCATAGCGCACCGCACCGCCGCCACGTACTACATCCACCGCGTCCATATTGCCCATGCTGATCGGTGCGAAGGAGAGTTGCGGCTGGCCGTAAGGCGCGAAGGGCACCGGGATGCCATCCATCAGCACGGTGGAGCGCGACGCCAGGCGCGGGTTGAGCCCGCGAATGCCGAAGTTCAGCGCCATGTCGTGGCTACCGGTGCCGTTGTTGTCCGGGGCGTTGACGCCAGGGATGCGGTTGAGCACATCGCGGGCCTGGGTGGCGCCCTGGCGTTCGAATTCTTCACGGCGGATCACATCTCGGGCGCCGGGGTGTTCGAACACGTTGGTTTGCGCCGCGTCTCCGAGCCAGTCGCCGACCACGTTGGAGGTCTGCAACTCCAGTGTGGCGGGGGCGCCGGCCGGTTGCAGGCTGTAGGCGTTATCCCCCTCGGCGCGGGCTTGCAGGCCGGTGCCCTCCAGTAGTTTTTGCAGGCCCTCGGCAGTGCTGTAGCTGCCCGATAACCCAGGGCTTTGCATCCCTGCCGTCACGGCGGAGCCGAAGGACACCAGTACGCCTGCTTCACGACCGAATTGATTCAGGGCTGCTTCCAGGGTGGTCGGGGCGATATGGTACGCCTTGGCGTCGGCTGCCATAACCGCCGGCAGTGTGGTCAGGCTGAGACTGGCACCGAGCAGGAGTTGGCGCAGTGTACGGGCGAGAAGCGTCGGGTGCTGGGGCATGAAGGGCGGTCCTGAGAAGGAAGGATCAAGGTGGCTTTCCTTCTCTGTCACGCCAGGTGCGGAAAACGGCTCACAGCTGCAAAAAATATTTCGAGCTCACCGCCCACTGTAGGAGCGAGCTTGCTCGCGAAGGTCGTCAACGATCACGCGGGTTGTCTGGTTTAACGCGGTGGGTTGAGGTTTTTCGCGAGCAAGCTCGCTCCTACAAAAAGCGCTATGCATCACGCACGTGCCTGCACGGTCACCCAATAACGGGTAAAGCGCCGTACTTTCACCGGCAGGCTGATCTCCAGCAGGTCGAGGATGCGTTCGCTGTCATCCAGTGGGTAACTGCCGGACAGCAGCAGGTTGGCGACTTGTGGATCGCAATGGAGCTGGCCGCGACGGTAGCGTCCCAATTCATTGAGGAAGTCTTCCAGGCGCATGTGTGCGGCCACCAGCATGCCGTCGGCCCAGGCGCCGCTGTTGGCGTCGGTGGGGCGCGGGGTGTCCCAGCCTTTGCGGGTGAAATTGACTTGGTGCGCGGCGTCGACACTAAGCGGCAGGCCGTTGTAGCGGTTGGGCATCACCTCGACCTGACCGGCCAGTACCGCCAGTTGGGTGTGGTCGTTGAACTGGCGCACAGTCAAGCGCGCCGCCGGGCTGCTGAGCAGGCCCTGGCCGGTCAGCACGTGCAACGGCGCCTGGCCTGCACGGGCGGTGAGCAGGATTTCACCTTCAAGCAGGCGCACCAGGCGCTGTTGGCCGTCGAAATGCACATCCACCGCGCTGCCGGTGTTGAGCTGCAACTGGCTGCCGTCGGCCAGTTGTACTGTGCGGCGCTGGCCCACCGGGCTGCGATAGTCAGCCGTCAACGGCGGCAAGATATGTTGCTGGCGCAGGCTCCAGGCGGCGGCCGAACCGGCACCCAGAATCAACAGCAATTTAAGCGCCTGACGCCGGCTGGTGGAGGTGGGCGCGTTCAACGCCGCGTGGGCCAGGGGCGAGGGCACGCCGCGCAGGCGTTGGTTGACGCGCTGGATCTGCTCCCACGCGCGTTGGTGTTCGCTGTGGGCATTCAACCATTGCTGCCAGGCCGCCTGTTGGCGTGGGTTGAGCGCGCCTTGCTGCATTTCCAGCAACCAGTGCACGGCTTGTTCGGCGACTTGGCTGGAGACATTCATAGGGCGAAGTAGCAGCGCATGGCCGCTTTGGTCAGGTGGCGTTTGACCGTGGCGATGGAGATGCCCAGTTGCGCGCCGATTTGCGCGTAGGTCAGGCCGTCGAGTTGGGCCAGCAGGAAGGCGCGTTTGACCTGCTTGGGCAAGCCGTCGAGCAGTTGGTCCAGTTCCAGCAGGGTCTGCAGGATGATTGCGCGGTCTTCTTCCGACGGCGCCACGTGTTCGGGCATCTGCGCCAAGGCCTCGAGGTAGGCGCGCTCCAGGTCCTGGCGGCGGTAGAAGTTGAACAGCACACGCTTGGCCACGGTGGTGAGGAAGGCGCGCGGCTCGATCAGCGTTGGCGCTTCCCGGGCACTGAGCACGCGGATAAAGGTGTCCTGAGCCAGGTCGGCGGCGTTTTCCGGGCAGCCGAGCTTGCGTCGCAACCAGCCGGTGAGCCAGTGGTGATGGTCGTTGTACAACACTTCGACGGGGTTGGACGGCTGCAACGCGATCACTCCACAAGCATTCGACATGCTTTAGAGAACAAGAATTGTTCGCATTGTAGGGCGCATGACAAGGTTCGGCAATCGGCCAAGGCAGGTGATTCATCCGTTCTCTTTTGCTTATGAGAATATTTATCATTAATATTGCGCGCTGATGAACCAGGCGCCTGCCGCATGAAAAGCAAAACCTCATTGCCCGTGTCCTACCGCCTCGCCGTCACCTCGCGCGTGCTGGCGGCGGTGATTGGCGGTTACCTGATGGCTTCCCTGGCCGCCATTTGCCTGGCGCTCTGGCTGCCCACCTCCCGTGCCGATGCGGTGGTCACCGGCATGATGAGTTCCTTTGTGTTCTACCTGCTGGCGGTGCTCTGGTGTTTTGCCTGCCGCACGGCATGGCGCGCCTGGGCAGGGGTGATGGTGCCGAGCGCACTCTTGGCCACCCTGGCCGGCATCGGTTTTTGGATGGCTCGCACATGAAAGAGGGCTTTCGCCAGGCCATGGCCTGGCTGCACACCTGGGCAGGCTTGATCTTCGGCTGGCTGCTGTTCGCGATTTTCCTGACCGGCACCCTGGCCTATTTCAAAGATGAAATAACCCACTGGATGCAGCCCGAAGTGCAGGCCCATCCCCTGGACAATGAGCGCAGCCTCGCCGTCGCGCAAAACTATCTGCAACAGCAGGCGCCTACCGCCGCACGCTGGTTCATTACCTTGCCGAACCGCCGCGACCCCGGCTTGTCGGTGATGTGGCAAGACAAGGTCGAGCCCGGCAAGCGCGGCACTTTCATCCAGAAAGTCCTCGACCCCGTCACCGGCCAACCGGTGCAGGCCCGGGAAAGCAAGGGCGGTGAGTTCTTCTATCGCTTCCACTTCCAACTGCAAATGCCTTACCCGTGGGGCCGCTGGCTGTCGACCATCGCTGCCATGGTGATGTTCGTCGCGCTGATCACGGGCATCATCACCCACAAGAAAATCTTCAAGGACTTCTTCACCTTCCGCCCGCGCAAAGGCCAGCGCTCCTGGCTGGACGGGCATAACGCGGTGGGTGTGCTGGTGCTGCCGTTTCACCTGATGATCACCTACAGCAGCCTGGTGATTTTCATGAGCATGGTCATGCCCGCGCCCATCGTGGCGTCCTACGGTGACGACAGCCGGGCGTTTTTCAGTGAGCTGTTCCCCGCTACTGACAATGCGCCGGCCCTCGGCCAGCCGGGCAAACTGCTGCCGTTGATGCCGATGTACCAGCAGGCGCGGGAGCAGTGGGCAGGTGGTCATGTAGGGCGTGTGGCGGTCAACAACCCTGGCGATGTCAACGCCTCGGTCAATGTGTTCCGCGCCGGCTCCGACAGCGTAGTGCATGCGTCGGGCAGTACGTTGTCGTTTAGCGGCACCACTGGCGAGCTGTTGCGGGCCAGTGCCGAGCCATCGTTGCCAGCGGTCGTTGGTGGCAGTTTCTACGGTTTGCACATGGGCCATTTCGCCGGCCCGGTGCTGCGCTGGCTGTACTTTATCTGCGGCCTGGCGGGCACGGCGATGATCGGCACAGGCTTGGTGATCTGGCTGGGCAAACGTCAGCTCAAACACGCCAAGGCCTCGGTGATGCCCTTTGAACTGCGTTTGGTGGAGGTGCTGAATATCGCCAGCATGTCCGGATTGATGATCGCCATTGCAGCGTTTTTCTGGGCCAACCGCCTGCTGCCGGTGAGCTTCACCGAGCGTTCGGACTGGGAAGTGCAGGCGTTCTTTATCGCCTGGGGCCTGAGCCTGTTGCACGCCTTGCTGCGGCGCGGTCGCCAGGGCTGGGTCGAGCAACTGAGCCTCGGCGCGCTATTGTTTGCCGCCATTCCATTGCTTAACGCCATCACCACCTCGCACCACTTGGGCGTCTCCGTGCCAAGTGGCGACTGGGCCATGGCCGGCTTCGACCTCACCTGCCTGGCGAGTGGCGTGTTCCTCGCCTGGGCAGCCTGGACGATGCACCACCGCAGCGCGCCGCTACCCAAGGCCGAGCGTGCCCGCGGGTTAACACTCAAGCAGCAGGCCAACTGATGCTTCTGGCGCTATTGATGTGCTACGCCGGGTTCATGGCACTGTGCTTGTCCACCGACCGTCACCACGGCGAACTGCTGCACAGCAAACCCACGCCCATTCGGCGCTTGGGGTTGCGGGTGGGCGGTTGGTTGCTGCTGGGCGTGTCGATCTGGCCATCGGTGCTGGGCGCCGGTTGGAGTCAGGGCCTGGTGGAGTGGTGCGCGGTGTTGATGCTCAGCGCCTTGCTACTGGTGTTGCTGTTGCCGTATCGGCCGAGGCTGGCCTTGATCCTCGCGGGGCTCGCTCTTCTGGCCAGCCCTGTTGCGGCGTTCGCCCTCTCTTGAGCCGGCCATGAGGACCCAACCACCGCAATCTTCTCAGGACACTCCGCACCCGGATGCAGCGGGTGGACGCGCGCATTTCCTGCAGGTGTTTTTGTCCCAGCGCTCGCAAATGGAGGCGTTGGTCAGCCGCCGTGTGGGTTGCCGCGCCACGGCAGCCGACCTGGTGCAGGATCTGTTCCTGCGCTTCTGGCGTCGCCCGCTGGTGCAGGTCGAAGAGCTGAGCACCTACCTGCTGCGCTGCGCCGGCAACATCGCCATCGACCACCTGCGCAGCGAAAGCGCACGGGCGCGCAGCAGCGAAGGCTGGCTACCGGAACAATCCGACCACCAAGGCTGCGAACCCCAGGCAGCGCTGGAGGCGGGCAATGATCTGCGTCATGTGGAAGCCGCCTTGCGCAGCTTGCCCGAGCGCACCCGCCAGATTTTCCTGCTTAACCGCATCCACGGGCGCAAGTACACCGAAATTGCCAAGGCCATGGGCCTGTCCCAAAGCGCCGTGGAAAAACATATGATGCGCGCCCTCGAAGCCTGCAAGGCCAGCCTTCGCGAACCATCGCCTCCACGCACGCCAGGGAACGCCCCGTGAACGTCACGCCCACGCCCGCCCAGGAACAGGCCGCGCTCGATTGGTTGTGCCTGCTGCATGACCAGCCCAGCAGCGGCGACCAGGCCACGTTCAGCCGCTGGTTACGCGCAGATCCCGCACACGTCGAGGCATACTCCCAAGCCCAGGTGCTCTGGGAATTAAGCGAAGTACCGGCGCGCCAGCTGGCCGACGAGGACGCGCTCGCGTTGCAGGGCTACCTCAACACGATCAACGCCTCCAAACGCTCCCGGGTAGCGCGTTGGTCTGGTGCCTTGGCCGTCGCCGCCTGCTTGCTGCTGATGGTGTCGATGGGCGTCGGTTGGCAGCCGTCACGCTGGGTCGATGAGTGGGGCGCCGATTATGTGACGGCGCCGGGGGAGGTGAAGACCTTCACCCTGGCCGATCAATCCAAGGTCACCCTCGACGCCGACAGCGCCATCGCCGTGGATTTCAGCCAGGGCGAACGGCACATCCAATTGCGCCGTGGTGCAGGTTTTTTCAGCGTGACCCACACCGGCCAACCCTTCGTGGTGGAGGCGAGCGGCGGTGAAACGCGAGTACTGGGAACTCAGTTTGAAGTGCGCCTGCAACCTGACGGCGCCGAGGTCACTGTGCTGTCCGGCCGTGTGGGCGTGACTCCCTCCAAACAGGGCCAGCAACAGGTGCTGACAGCAGGCCAGCAAGTGGCCTACGCCGATGGTATTGCCGACCCTTTGCATGGGGTCGACAGCGCCTCACGCCTGGCCTGGCGCGAGGGTTGGCTCAACTACTACAAGGCCCCCCTGGCCGATGTGGTCGAGGACCTGAGGCGTTATTACCCCGGTCGAATTCTTCTGCTTAACGAGGACATGGCCGCAAAACGCGTCAGCGGCAGCTTTCCGAGCCAGGACCCTGTAGCGGTCTTGAACGCCTTGCAAGCGGTGCTGGGTTTTGAACAGCACAGCCTGTTGGGCCGCATGATTGTGCTGCGCTAGGGCTGCGTTGGGGTTTTCGCTGCTGAATCTGTCAGGCAAGAAATACCTCAGCTCGACACGCTCGGCGATGGTGTCGCTGGAGGCCAATTTTAAATCACACCCCAGAGCTCGATGCGCAGAGCAGACTTGTGTGGGAGCTGGCTTGCCTGCGATAGCGGTGTGTCAGTCACAGGTATTGAACCTGTTACACCGCCATCGCAGGCAAGCCAGCTCCTACATTTGATTGGGTGTTACTTCAGGGCGGCCATGATTGCTTCGGGGTTGTAGTCGCGAATCAAGGTGCCGTTCACGTCCACAAACGGAATCCCGCCACCGCCCAGCGCCTCATACGCCTTGCGCGCCTTGGCATCCTTCTCGATATCGACGGCTTGGTACGGGATACCCTTCTGGTCCAGAAAACGCCGGATCTGCTTGCAGTACCCACACCACTCGGTGGCATAGAGCACCACCCGCGCAGAGGCACGTACGTGCTCGGGCGCCACCTGGGACGGGTTGAACAGCCGCTCCACCTTGCCCCAGTTCTGGATCGCAACCACCACCAGCAACACCAGCAGGACTTTCTTGAGCACCCCGCCCAGCATCAGTTACGGCGCTTGAGCTGGTCGGTCAGTTGGGTCGGCAGGCCCTTGATGATCAAGGTGCCGGCGGCTTCGTCGTACTCGATCTTGTCGCCCAGCAGGTGCGCTTCAAAGCTGATGGACAGGCCCTCGGCGCGCCCGGTGAAGCGGCGGAACTGGTTGAGGGTGCGTTTGTCGGCCGGAATCTCCGGCGACAGGCCGTAATCCTTGTTGCGGATATGGTCGTAGAAGGCTTTTGGCCGATCCTCATCGATCAGCCCGGAGAGCTCTTCCAGGCCCATGGGTTCGCCGAGCTTGGCCTGGCTGCTGGCGTAGTCCACCAGGGTCTTGGTTTTCTCGCGGGCGGACTCGTCGGGCAGGTCTTCGCTTTCAACGAAGTCACTGAACGCCTTGAGCAGGGTGCGGGTTTCGCCCGGGCCATCCACGCCTTCCTGGCAGCCGATAAAGTCGCGGAAGTACTCCGAGACCTTCTTGCCGTTCTTGCCTTTGATGAAGGAGATGTACTGCTTGGACTGCTTGTTGTTCTGCCACTCGGAGACGTTGATACGCGCCGCCAGGTGCAGTTGGCCCAGGTCCAGGTGACGCGAGGGCGTCACGTCCAGCTCGTCGGTCACTGCCACGCCTTCGCTGTGGTGCAGCAGGGCGATAGCCAGGTAGTCGGTCATGCCTTGCTGGTAATGGGCAAACAGCACATGGCCGCCGGTGGAGAGGTTGGATTCCTCCATCAGCTTTTGCAGGTGCTCTACCGCCGTGCGGCTGAAGGTGGTGAAGTCCTGGCCACCGTCAAAGTATTCCTTCAACCAACCGCTGAACGGGTGCGCGCCGGACTCGGCATGGAAGAAACCCCAGGCCTTGCCTTGTTTGGCGTTGTAGCTCTCGTTGAGGTCGGCAAGCATGTTCTCGATGGCGGCGGACTCGGACAGCTCCGAGTCGCGGGCGTGAAGAACTGCGGGTGTGCCGTCGGGTTTTTTGTCGATCAGGTGGACGATGCAATGACGGATCGGCATAGGCTTCTCGGCTGGTTGAAGGGGAGCGGTTGGCCTCCCCGAAAAGTCGCCCAGTGTACCGCACCCATTGGTCAAGACGTGCCCCGAACGGCATTTTGCACGCCCTCCCACTGGCCATATGCCTTTTTTTCACGGTTTAGAGCGATAAAGCTGACCAAATGGGTATGTTGAGGCGGATATTTCCCCGTCTCTGTGCTAGTTTTGCCCCGTCTTACGCCAAGTCTCGGCGTTAAGCGTGCATTCAGCATTTGTCAGGTCGAACCAATCCCCGTTTCAAGCATCTATAACCCCGATCTCCGTGGTTATGGCCGGGGATGCCAGGCCATGACGGTCGGGCTCGACGGCTGACACTGCACTCTGCAATCCATATGAATTTGATAGGGAAGGAACACCACAATGGCTATTACTAAAGACCAACTGATCGCTGACCTGGCTGAAGCAGTAGACGCACCGAAAACTACCGTGCGCGCTCTGCTGGACCAACTGAGCCAAGTTGTTGCTGATCAGCTGGAAAATGGCGGCGAAATCACTCTGCCAGGCGTTGGCAAACTGAAAGTGACCGAGCGTCCTGCCCGTACTGGCCGTAACCCTTCGACTGGCGCTGCCATCGAAATCGCTGCCAAGAAAGTTATCAAGCTGGTTGTGGCTAAAGGCCTGACCGACGCTGTTAACAAGTAAGACGCAGCAAAAAAACCGTGCTTCGGAGTGATCCGGGCACGGTTTTTTATTGCCTGCGATTTTATTGTAGAGCGCGGTTATTGTGGCGAGGGAGCTTGCTCCCGCTGGAGTGCGCAGCGCTCCCAGGATTTTGGGGCCGCTGCGCTGCCCAGCG
>NZ_BCBO01000113.1:0-18501 GCF_001320835.1 Pseudomonas sp. NBRC 111138
TCCCGCTGGAGTGCGCAGCGCTCCCAGGATTTTGGGGCCGCTGCGCTGCCCAGCGGGAGCAAGCTCCCTCGCCACAATGATTCTTATCGAACCCAGCGCTGGCGCCAGATCTGCTGCTCGTTCTTGGTCTGGAATGTCCAGGCCACAAAGCGGCTCTGCTTCTGCCCTTGGGACATCTCCACCACCTGGCTTTCCAGCACGCCGGCTTTTTTCAGCGCGGTTTCGATCGCCGGCAGGTTGGACGCTTTGGACACCAGGGTGCTGAACCACAGCACTTTATGCGCAAAATGCGCGCTCTCGGCGATCAGTTGCGTCACAAATCGCGCTTCGCCACCTTCACACCACAGTTCGGCCGATTGACCACCGAAGTTGAGCACCGGCAACTTGCGTTTCGGGTCGGCCTTGCCCAAGGCGCGCCATTTACGCTCGCTGCCTTTGGTGGCTTCGTCCATGGATGCATGGAACGGCGGGTTGCACATCGTAAGGTCAAAGCGCTCACCCGGCTCCAGCAGGCCCAACAGGATCTGCTTGGGGTTGGGTTGCTGGCGCAGCTGGATGACCTTGCTCAGGTCGTTGGACTGCACGATGGCCTTGGCGGCGGACACGGCGATCGGGTCGACCTCCGAGCCCAGGAAGTTCCAGCGGTACTCCATATAGCCAATCAGCGGGTACACGCAGTTGGCGCCCATACCGATGTCCAGCACCTTGACGATCGAGCCCCGCGGGATCTTGCCGTCGTTGACGCTGGCCAGCAGGTCGGCGAGGAAGTGCACGTAGTCGGCACGCCCCGGCACCGGCGGGCACAGGTAGTCGGCAGGGATGTCCCAATGCTGGATGCCATAGAACGACTTGAGCAGTGCCCGGTTGAACACCCGCACCGCATCCGGGCTGGCGAAGTCGATGCTCTCTTTGCCGTAGGGGTTGATGATCACGAACTGCGCCAGTTCCGGCGTGGTTTTGATCAGCGCCGGGAAGTCGTAACGGCCCGTGTGGCGGTTGCGCGGGTGCAGGGTGGCCTCTTTGCGCGGCGCGACGGGTTTGGCCGTGGCGGCGGTTTTAGGCTTCTTGCGCGGTGGTTTGGGCGTAGTGGAGGCGGTCATGATGATTCTGGTGTTGGCTCAATGTGGTGGGCATTGTCACACATTCCTGAACACAACTCGGTCAAATGTGGGAGCTGGCTTGCCTGCGATAGCATCACCTCGGTCTGCCTGATACACCGAGTCGTCAGTATCGCAGGCAAGCCAGCTCCCACAGTGATAGGGTTTTGATTGGGAAATGGTGTCGTTTTCCTGGACAAAAAAAAGAGGCCCGAAGGCCTCTTTCTCTACACGGTTTCCCCTTACAGGCTGGAAATCCGCGCATGTTGCTCCGCCAGCTTGCCCAAGGCCTGTTCAGCCTCGGCCAACTTGGCGCGTTCTTTCTCGATCACTTCAGCCGGCGCCTTGTCAACGAACGCCGCGTTGGACAGCTTGCCGCCCACTCGCTGCACTTCGCCTTGCAGACGCGCAATTTCCTTGTCGAGGCGGGCCAGTTCCGCGCCCTTGTCGATCAGGCCGGCCATCGGCACCAGCACTTCCATATCACCCACCAACGCGGTGGCAGACAACGGTGCTTCGGCATCGGCAGCCAATACGGTGATCGACTCCAGCTTGGCCAGCTTCTTGAGCAGCGCATCGTTCTCGCTGAGGCGACGCTGGTCTTCGGCACTGGCGTTCTTGACGAACACGGCCAGCGGCTTGCCCGGACCGATGTTCATCTCGGCGCGGATGTTACGTGTGCCGAGCATCAGAGTCTTGAGCCATTCGATATCGCTTTCGGCGGCCTCATCGATGCGCGCTTCGTTGGCCACCGGCCAAGGTTGCAGCATGATGGTCTTGCCTTCGATACCGGCCAGCGGCGCCAGGCGCTGCCAGATTTCTTCGGTGATGAACGGCATGAACGGGTGCGCCAGGCGCAACGCCACTTCCAGCACGCGCACCAGGGTGCGACGGGTGCCGCGCTGGCGTTCGACCGGCGCGTTTTCGTCCCACAGTACCGGCTTGGACAGTTCCAGGTACCAGTCGCAATACTGGTTCCAGATGAACTCGTACAGGGCCTGTGCGGCCAGGTCGAAACGGAACTGGTCGAGCTGGCGGGTCACTTCGGCTTCTGTGCGCTGCAACTGCGAGATGATCCAGCGATCCGCCAGGCTCAGCTCATAGGCTTCGCCGTTCTGGCCGCAGTCTTCGCCTTTGTCCAGCACGTAGCGCGCCGCGTTCCAGATCTTGTTGCAGAAGTTGCGATAGCCTTCGACGCGGCCCATGTCGAACTTGATGTCGCGACCGGTGGAGGCCAGCGAGCAGAAGGTGAAGCGCAGGGCGTCGGTGCCGTAGCTGGCGATACCGTCGGCGAATTCGTCGCGGGTCTGCTTCTCGATCTTTTTCGCCAGTTTCGGCTGCATCAGGCCCGAGGTGCGTTTCTGCACCAGGGTTTCCAGATCGATGCCGTCGATGATGTCCAGCGGGTCCAGGACGTTGCCCTTGGACTTGGACATCTTCTGGCCCTGGCCGTCGCGTACCAGGCCGTGTACGTACACGGTCTTGAACGGTACCTGCGGGGTGCCGTCTTCGTTCTTCACCAGGTGCATGGTGAGCATGATCATCCGGGCAACCCAGAAGAAAATGATGTCGAAGCCGGTGACCAGCACGTCGGTTGAGTGGAATTTCTTCAGGAACTCGGTCTGCTGCGGCCAGCCCAGGGTAGAGAAGGTCCACAGGCCCGAACTGAACCAGGTGTCCAGTACGTCGTTGTCCTGTTGCAGCGCGATGTCCGCGCCGAGGTTGTGCTTGGCACGCACTTCGGCTTCGTCGCGGCCTACATAGACCTTGCCCGACTCGTCGTACCAGGCCGGAATACGGTGGCCCCACCACAGCTGACGGCTGATGCACCAGTCCTGGATGTCGCGCATCCACGAGAAGTACATGTTTTCGTACTGTTTAGGCACGAACTGGATGCGGCCATCTTCCACGGCGGCAATCGCAGGTTCTGCCAGCGGCTTGGTGGACACGTACCACTGGTCGGTCAGCCACGGCTCGATCACGGTGCCGGAGCGGTCGCCCTTCGGCACTTTCAGGCCGTGGTCGTCAACGCTGACCAGCAAACCGGCAGCGTCGAAGGCGGCAACGATCTGTTTGCGCGCTTCAAAACGGTCCAGGCCTGCGTATTCGGCCGGGATCTTGCCGTCAATGCTGTCGTTGAGCGTGCCGTCCAGGTTGAACACCTGGCAGGCCGGCAATACGGCGGCATTCTTGTCGAAGATGTTCAGCAACGGCAGGTTGTGGCGCTTGCCGACTTCGTAGTCGTTGAAATCGTGGGCCGGGGTGATTTTCACGCAGCCGGTGCCGAACTCAGGGTCGCAGTAGTCATCCGCGATGATCGGGATACGGCGGCCAACCAGTGGCAGTTCGACGAATTTGCCGATCAGCGCCTGGTAGCGCTCGTCGTTCGGGTTAACGGCGACGGCGGCATCGCCGAGCATGGTTTCCGGTCGGGTGGTGGCGACGATCAGGTAATCATTGCCTTCAGCGGTCTTGGCGCCGTCGGCCAGCGGGTACTTGAGGTTCCACAGGAAGCCTTTCTCGTCGTGGTTTTCCACTTCAAGGTCGGAAATGGCCGTGTGCAACTTGGTGTCCCAGTTGACCAGGCGCTTGCCGCGGTAGATCAGGCCGTCTTCATGCAAGCGCACGAAGGCTTCCTTAACGGCTTCGGACAGGCCGTCGTCCATGGTGAAGCGCTCGCGGCTCCAGTCTACGGACGAACCCAGGCGACGGATCTGACGGCTGATATTGCCGCCGGACTGGTCTTTCCATTCCCAGACTTTCTCCAGGAATTTCTCGCGACCCAGGTCGTGACGGTTCTGGCCGGTGGCTTCCAGTTGGCGTTCCACCAGCATCTGGGTGGCGATACCGGCGTGGTCGGTGCCCGGTTGCCACAGGGTGTCGCGACCCTGCATGCGGCGGAAGCGGATCAACGCATCCATGATCGCATTGTTGAAGCCATGGCCCATGTGCAGGCTGCCAGTGACGTTCGGTGGCGGAATCATGATGGTGTACGAGTCGCCCGCACCTTGTGGGGCGAAATAGTTCTCGGACTCCCAGGTGTTGTACCAGGAAGTTTCGATAGCGTGGGGCTGGTAGGTCTTATCCATGCGCGGCGGGACCCTAGTTGGCATTTATTCAGGAAAGCCGGCAAGTATAACGGGGGATAGGGGCGAGGGCGAGGCGAAGACGGTTAAGACCGATGCAGAATTAATGTGGGAGCTGGCTTGCCTGCGATGGCGGTGTTTCAGTCAGCATCTTCGGCGACTGATGCGCCGCCATCGCAGGCAAGCCAGCTCCCACAGGGGTCTATGCAAGGTTTAAGACTGGTATTGGCTGAGCAACCGCTCCATCCGCGCATCCATCCGACGCTTGATCTCGGCCTCGATATGCGGCGCAAAGTCATCGATCACATCCTGCATGATCAATTGCGCAGCGGCGCGCAGTTCGTTGTCCAGGTGCAGCAGCAGGGCGTCGGGGGCTTTTTCGGCGGCTGGAGCGGGTTCTGCAATCGCAGGTGCCGGCGCGGCAGGCTTGCCGCCGACCATGTCGAACAACA
The DNA here is from genome assembly GCF_001320835.1 of Pseudomonas sp. NBRC 111138. Lineage (NCBI taxonomy): Bacteria > Pseudomonadati > Pseudomonadota > Gammaproteobacteria > Pseudomonadales > Pseudomonadaceae > Pseudomonas > Pseudomonas sp. NBRC 111138. The sequence continues at coordinate 4,636 of NZ_BCBO01000113.1, forward strand.
GCGGAATCTGTACCTCACCCTCGACCGTCTCGGTCAGCAGCGGCGGTTGCAGGTTGTCATCACCCAGCAACTGACGGATCGACTCCAGGTCATCCAGCAGGTGGTCGTCTTTTTTCAGCGGGTTGGGAGTGTCCATCATGTACTCAAAGTCGTTGTAGCCGGTGATCTTGCAGAGGATAGCCCTGTTCACGGTAGAAACGGAAACTCTCCCGCGCAGCCTGACGAATAGCCGGGTCTTCCACCACCACTTCCGCCACACGGGCGAACGCTTGGGCAAAGGCCGGTACTTTCAGGTCGAGGTTGACCAGCAAATCACTGTGATCGCCGCAATTATCCCCCAAGCCCAGCACAACCAGGCTTTCAGGTTCGGATTCGGCGTGGCCGTGGGGCACGAAGCTTTCGCCCTTGAAGCGCCACAGACGGGCATCAAGTTCGTCACGTTGGGCGGCATCGCTGCAGTGCAGGTAGATGCGATGGCCCATACGCCAGGCTTTTTCGGTGAGTTTGCAGGCAAAGTCCAGGCGCGCGAGGGGATCGGCGCTGGGCAATATATAGAAGTCGACTTGGGGCATTGAAAATCCTGGGGTTGGCCTGATGGCCCCTCTGTAGGAGCAAGCTCGCTCCTACAGAGAGGCGCAGGGGCCGCTTAAGCTTTGGCGCGATCCAGCAGGTATTGGGTCAGCAGGGGTACCGGACGGCCAGTGGCGCCCTTGTCCTTGCCGCCGCTGGTCCAGGCCGTGCCGGCGATGTCCAGGTGAGCCCAGTTGAAGTTCTTGGCAAAGCGCGACAGGAAGCAGGCCGCAGTGATGGTGCCGGCTTTCGGGCCACCGATGTTGGCGATGTCGGCGAACGGGCTATCGAGCTGTTCCTGGTACTCATCGAACAGCGGCAGTTGCCAGGCGCGGTCGTCGGCGGCCTTGCCGGCGCTGAGCAGTTGCTCGATCAGTTCGTCGTTATTGCCCAGCAGGCCCGAAGTGTGGGAACCCAAGGCAACGATGCACGCGCCGGTCAGGGTCGCGATGTCGATCACGGCCTGGGGCTTGAAGCGTTCGGCGTAGGTCAGGGCATCGCACAGCACCAGGCGGCCTTCGGCGTCGGTGTTGAGGATCTCCACAGTCTGGCCGCTCATGGTGGTGACGATATCGCCTGGGCGAGCCGCGCCGCCGCTCGGCATGTTCTCGGCACAGGCCAAAATGCACACCAGGTTGATCGGCAGCTTGAGTTCCAGCACGGCACGCAGGGTGCCGAACACGCTGGCGGCGCCGCCCATGTCGTACTTCATCTCGTCCATGCCGGCACCGGGCTTGAGGCTGATGCCGCCGGTATCGAAGGTGATGCCTTTACCTACCAGGGCGTAAGGCTTCTCGGACTTCTTGCCGCCGTTGTATTGCATCACGATCAGGCGTGGCGGCTGGTCGCTGCCCTGGCCCACGGCATAGAACGAGCCCATGCCCAGGTCCTTGATCTTCTTCTCGTCCAGCACTTCAACCTTCAGGCCCTTGAACTCTTTGCCCAATGCCTTGGCCTGTTCGCCCAGGAATGTCGGGTGGCAGATGTTCGGCGGCAGGTTGCCCAGGTCGCGAGTGAACGACATGCCGTTGGCGATGGCCTGGGCGTGGGTGACGGCGCGCTGGACTTCAGCCTGGGCAGCCTTGATGGTCAGCAGGGTGATTTTCTTCAGGGCGCGGGGTTCGGCTTTCTGGCTCTTGAACTGGTCGAAAATATAGCCGCCGTCCACCAGCGACTCGGCCAGCAGTCGGGTCTTGCCGTAGCTGTCGCGGCCCTTGACCACGATTTCATCGAGCGCCAGCACCGCATCGCTGCCGCCCAGGCCCTTGAGGGTGGTGAGGATGCCGCTGACGATCTTGCGAAACGGACGGTCGCCCAGTTCGGCATCCTTGCCCACGCCCACCAGCAAAACGCGCTCGGCTTTAAGGTTGGGCAGGCTCTGCAGCAACAGGCTCTGACCGACCTTGCCGGCCAGGTCGCCGCGCTTGAGCACTGCGCTGATAGCGCCGCCGCTCAGTTCGTCCAGTTGCTTGGCGGCGACGCCGAGTGTGCGGCCTTCGCCGACAGCGACCACGAGGGTGGCGGTTTTCAACGTTTCGGGGCTAACGCTTTTTACAACCAATTCCATTTTCGGGTCCCTTATCAAGGTCTGTGAGCCGGGAGCTTGTACTCCGGCTTTAAAGCTCGGCAGCGTTGTAAACCGCCAGCGACAAAGGCCGCAGTTTGAACCTCGCCAACGGAGCCTGACAACCCTTGGCGCACGCTTTGTGCGTGCGCATGAGTAAGCTCCGTGACAGGCGAGGTCAATCACAGGATAATGCGCCATCTTTTTAGCCGGCCCGTGGTAAGCGGGTCGACTCGGTATGCTTGCTTGTTTGGCCGCCTTAGCCTGACAACCCTGGAGTGTCTGGTTTGATTGTCTTCCGTTATCTGTCCCGCGAAGTCCTGTTGACCCTGAGTGCCGTGAGTGCGGTGTTGCTGGTCATCATCATGAGTGGTCGTTTCGTCAAGTTCCTGGCCCAAGCCGCCGCTGGCGCCCTGGACCCGGGCTCACTGTTCCTGATCATGGGCTACCGGATGCCCGGCATGCTCCAGTTGATCCTGCCGCTTGGCCTGTTTCTCGGCATATTGCTGGCCTATGGCCGGCTGTACTTGGAAAGCGAGATGACCGTGCTGTCGGCCACCGGCATGAGCCAGCAGCGCCTGCTGGCCATGACCATGGTGCCTGCCGCCGGTGTTGCCCTGGTGGTGGCCTGGTTGAGCATGAGCCTGGCGCCCCAGGGGGCCATGCAATTCCAGCTCCTGCTGAACAAGCAGGATGCGATGACTGAGTTCGACACCCTCGAGCCCGGTCGCTTCCAGTCGCTCAGCGACGGTTCGCGGGTGACCTACACCGAAACCATGACCGACGACCGCTCCAACCTTGGCGGCGTGTTCATCTCCCAGAAGAACCTAGGTCAGAACCAGAAGGATCGGGGTATTTCGATTCTGGTGGCCGACAGCGGTCGTCAGGAAATCCGTCCTGATGGCAATCGCTACCTGATCCTGGAAAACGGCTACCGCTACGACGGCAGCCCTGGCCTGGCGGATTATCGGGCGATCAAGTACGACACCTATGGCGTCATGCTGCCCAAGGCCGAGATCAGTGACGAGGTCACCGACCGCGACGCACTGCCCACCTCATCGCTGTTCGGCAGCCCGGAGTTGCGCTCCATCGCCGAGTTGCAATGGCGCCTGTCCCTGCCGCTGCTGGTGTTTATCGTGACCCTGATGGCCGTGCCGCTGTCGCGCGTCAACCCGCGCCAGGGGCGCTTCCTCAAGTTGCTGCCGGCGATCCTGCTGTACATGGCCTACCTGACCATCCTGATTTCCGCCCGTGGTTCCCTGGAGAAGGGCAAGTTGCCGCCGGCCCTGGGCCTGTGGTGGGTGCACGGGGTTTTCCTGATGATCGGCCTCGGGCTGCTCTACTGGGAACCTATCCGTTTGAAAATGAAGAGCCGTCGTGGCCTGAAGGAGTTGGCCCGTGGCTAAGCTTGATCGCTACATCGGCATTAGCGTACTGATCGCCATCCTTGCGGTACTGGGCATCATCCTCGGCCTGGCCTTGTTGTTCGCCTTCATTGATGAAGTGGGCAACGTTACTGACACCTACACAGTCACGGACGTGCTGAGCTACGTCGCACTGACCGCGCCGCGTCGTCTCTACGACATGATGCCAATGGCCGCGCTGATTGGTTGCCTGATCGGCCTGGGTACCCTGGCCAGCAACAGCGAGCTGACCATCATGCGCGCCGCCGGGGTGTCTATCGGCCGTATCGTCTGGGCGGTGATGAAGCCGATGCTGCTGCTGATGGCGTGCAGCGTGCTGATCGGTGAGTACGTCGCGCCACCGGCCGAAGCCACCGCCCAGGCCAATCGCGCCCTGGCCCAGGGTTCGGGCGATGCGCAAAGCGCCAAGCATGGCCTGTGGCACCGCCAAGGTGACGAGTTCATTCACATCAACGCCGTGCAGCCGGGTGGCCTGTTGATCGGGGTGACCCGCTACACCTTCGACAAAGAACGGCACATGCTGTCGTCCAGCTTCGCCAAGCGCGCGCAGTACAGTGGCGAGCAATGGCAACTGAGCGACGTCACCACCACGCACTTCCGTAACGTGGGCCAGGGCACCCAGTCCAGCACCGAAGTGGTCAATGTGCCGACCGAACAGTGGGATATCGCCCTCAAGCCGGAGTTGCTCAACACCGTGGTCATGGTGCCGGAAGCCCTGCCGATCTCCGGTTTGTGGAGCTATATCCACTACCTCAAGGAGCAGGGTTTGAACAATGGCCGCTACTGGCTGGCGTTCTGGGTGAAAGTCTTGCAGCCGGTGGTTACCGCGGCCTTGGTGTTGATGGCGATCTCCTTCATTTTCGGGCCATTGCGTTCCGTGACCCTGGGCCAACGGGTATTTACCGGCGTGCTGGTGGGCTTCACCTTCCGCATCGCCCAGGACTTGCTTGGGCCGTCGAGCCTGGTATTCGGCTTCTCGCCGCTGTTTGCGGTGCTGGTGCCAACAGCTATTTGTGCCGTGGCCGGGTTCTGGCTGCTGCGCCGGGCGGGTTGAAGCCGCGCTCGCTAAATGCCACTCACTGTAGGAGCGAGCTTGCTCGCGAAAGTCTGCGAAACGCAGCGTTTATCCAGAATAAGCGCGTTATCGTTGGCGATTTTCGCGAGCGAGCTCGCTCCTACAGTTTTAAGCCCCATTAAAGTGGGGCTTTTTTGTATTGGTCAGCAAAGATGACGTCTGGCCTGAGCATCAGGTACAATTCCCGGCTATTTTTCAGCGGGCAATCTGCCTGCAGCCTTTTTGAGTGTTGATCCGTGAGTGATTTGAGTCATATCCGCAATTTCTCCATCATCGCCCACATTGACCATGGCAAGTCGACGCTGGCCGATCGATTTATCCAAATGTGCGGCGGCCTTGCCGAGCGTGAAATGGAAGCCCAGGTACTGGATTCCATGGACCTCGAACGCGAGCGCGGGATCACCATCAAGGCCCACAGCGTCACGCTGTACTACAAGGCCAAAGACGGCATTACTTACCAACTGAACTTCATTGACACCCCGGGCCACGTTGACTTCACCTACGAAGTCAGCCGTTCGCTGGCGGCCTGCGAAGGCGCGTTGCTGGTGGTCGATGCTGGCCAGGGCGTGGAGGCGCAGTCGGTTGCCAACTGCTACACCGCGATCGAGCAGGGCCTGGAAGTCATGCCCGTGCTCAACAAGATCGACCTGCCCCAGGCCGAGCCTGAGCGCGTCAAGGAAGAGATCGAGAAGATCATCGGCATCGACGCCACCGACGCCGTCACCTGCAGCGCCAAGACCGGCCTGGGTGTCGACGAAGTGCTCGAACGCCTGGTGCACACCATTCCCGCACCGACCGGCAACTACGAAGATCCGCTGCAAGCGTTGATCATCGACTCCTGGTTTGACAACTACCTGGGCGTTGTTTCCCTGGTACGCGTGCGCCATGGCCGTGTGAAGAAGGGCGACAAGATCCTGGTCAAGTCCACTGGCAAGATCCACCTGGTGGACAGCGTCGGTGTATTCAACCCGAAACACACCGCGACCACTGATCTGAAAGCCGGTGAAGTAGGCTTCATCATCGCTGGCATCAAGGATATTCACGGTGCACCAGTGGGTGACACCCTGACCCTGAGCTCCACGCCAGACGTCGACGTGCTGCCCGGCTTCAAGCGCATCCAGCCACAGGTCTACGCCGGCCTGTTCCCGGTCAGCTCCGATGACTTCGAAGATTTCCGCGAAGCCCTGCAAAAACTGACCCTCAACGACTCGTCGTTGCAGTACACCCCGGAAAGCTCCGACGCCCTGGGCTTCGGCTTCCGTTGCGGGTTCCTGGGCATGCTGCACATGGAGATCATCCAGGAGCGCCTCGAGCGCGAATACGACCTGGACCTGATCACCACCGCGCCAACCGTTATTTTCGAGTTGCTGCTCAAAACCGGTGAAACGATTTACGTCGACAACCCCTCCAAGCTTCCGGACCTGTCGGCCATCGAAGACATGCGCGAGCCGATCGTGCGGGCCAATATCCTGGTACCGCAGGAACACTTGGGCAACGTCATTACCCTGTGCATCGAAAAACGTGGCGTGCAGCGCGACATGCTGTTCCTCGGTACTCAGGTACAAGTGACCTACGATATGCCGATGAACGAAGTGGTCCTGGACTTCTTCGACCGTCTCAAGTCCACCAGTCGCGGCTATGCTTCGCTGGACTACCATTTCGATCGTTACCAATCGGCTAATCTGGTGAAACTGGATGTGCTGATCAACGGCGACAAGGTAGATGCCCTGGCACTGATCGTGCACAAGGACAACGCGCATTACAAAGGTCGCCAACTGACCGAGAAGATGAAAGAACTGATTCCGCGCCAGATGTTCGACGTCGCGATCCAGGCCGCCATCGGCGGGCAGATCATTGCACGGACTTCCGTCAAGGCTCTCAGAAAGAACGTACTGGCCAAATGCTACGGCGGTGACGTAAGCCGTAAGCGCAAACTGCTTGAGAAGCAAAAGGCCGGTAAAAAACGCATGAAGCAAGTAGGCAACGTGGAAGTTCCACAAGAAGCCTTCCTTGCGGTGCTCAGGTTGGATAGTTAGGTCCTATGTCACTAAATTTCCCGCTGTTGCTGGTCATTGCCGTTGCCGTCTGTGGTCTCCTGGCGTTGCTCGATCTGGTGTTCTTCGCCCCGCGTCGTCGGGCGGCCATCGCTTCCTATCAGGGCAGCGTCAGCCAGCCCGATGCGGTGGTGGTCGAGAAGCTGAACAAAGAGCCCTTGCTGGTTGAGTACGGCAAGTCGTTCTTCCCGGTGTTGTTCATCGTGCTGGTGCTGCGCTCGTTTCTGGTAGAGCCGTTCCAGATCCCTTCGGGGTCGATGAAACCCACCCTGGACGTGGGCGACTTCATCCTGGTGAACAAGTTTTCCTACGGCATTCGCCTGCCGGTGATCGACAAGAAAGTCATCCCGGTGGGTGACCCGCAGCGCGGCGATGTGATGGTGTTCCGCTACCCAAGCGACCCGAACGTCAACTACATCAAGCGAGTCGTCGGCCTGCCGGGCGACGTGGTGCGCTACACCAGCGACAAGCGCCTGTTCATCAATGGTGAGTCGGTGGCCGAGAAGCTGTTGGGCGCCGAGCCGAATACCTTGGGCAGCGCCGAGCTGTACCAGGAAAAACTCGGTGCGGTGGAGCACCAAATCCGCAAGGAAATGAGCCGCTACCGTGCGATGCCGGATGGCCAGTGGAAAGTGCCTGCCGGGCACTACTTCATGATGGGCGACAACCGGGACAACTCCAACGACAGCCGCTACTGGGATGACCCCAACATTCCCAAGGATCTGCTGGGCATGGTGCCGGACGAGAACATTGTCGGCAAAGCCTTCGCGGTCTGGATGAGTTGGCCGGAACCCAAGCTCAGCCACCTGCCGAACTTCTCGCGGGTCGGGCTGATCAAGTAATACAAGCGGCGCTGTGAACACAGCGCCGAATGCTTTTCTGGGGCTTGGACATTTTCCGATGCCCGGTACCCATCAGGATTTGAATTTGAACACTGCGTCAATCGTCGATGGCCGCCGGTGCCATCAACTAGATATGGATAAACCGTGACCGTTTCTCTAAGTCGTCTCGAGCGTCAGCTCGGCTACACCTTCAAGGACCAGGAATTGATGGTCCTTGCCCTCACACATCGCAGCTTTGCAGGGCGCAATAACGAGCGCCTGGAATTCCTCGGTGACGCTATCCTCAATTTCGCCGCCGGCGAGGCGCTGTTCGAGCGCTTCCCCCAAGCGCGAGAAGGCCAGCTGTCGCGCCTGCGCGCACGCCTTGTGAAAGGCGAGACCCTGGCCGTGCTGGCCCGAGGCTTTGGCCTGGGCGAGTACCTGCGGCTGGGTTCCGGTGAGTTGAAAAGCGGCGGTTTCCGTCGCGAGTCAATCCTGGCTGATGCCCTGGAAGCCTTGATCGGTGCGATCTACCTCGATGCAGGCATGGAGACGGCCAAGGAGCGCGTTGTCGCCTGGCTGGCCTCGGAAATCGAAAGCCTGACGCTGGTAGATACCAACAAGGATCCCAAGACCCGCCTGCAAGAGTACCTGCAGTCCCGCGGTTGCGAACTGCCACGCTACGAAGTGGTGGATATCCAGGGCGAGCCCCATTGCCGGGTGTTCTTCGTGGAATGTGAAATCACTTTATTGAACGAAAAAAGCCGAGGTCAGGGTGTGAGCCGTCGTATTGCCGAACAGGTAGCGGCCGCTGCAGCACTGATTGCCCTGGGCGTGGAGAATGGCCATGACTGATTCAACCGCAACACGCTGTGGCTATGTTGCCATCGTCGGCCGCCCGAACGTGGGCAAGTCCACGCTGCTCAACCACATCCTCGGCCAGAAGCTCGCGATCACCTCGCGCAAGCCCCAGACCACCCGCCACAACATGCTGGGCATCAAGACCGAAGGCAACGTGCAAGCGGTGTATGTCGATACTCCTGGCATGCACAAAGGCGGCGAGAAAGCCCTGAACCGCTACATGAACAAGACCGCCTCGGCCGCGTTGAAAGACGTCGACGTGGTGATCTTCGTGGTCGACCGCACCAAGTGGACTGACGAAGACCAGATGGTCCTCGAGCGGGTGCAATACGTGACCGGCCCGTTGATCGTCGCGCTGAACAAGACCGACCGTATCGAAGACAAAGCCGAGCTGATGCCGCACCTGACCTGGTTGCAGGAACAACTGCCGAACGCCCAGATCATGCCGATCTCGGCCCAGCACGGCCACAACCTCGAAGCCCTGGAGCGCGTGATCGCCGGTTACCTGCCGGAAAACGAGCACTTCTTCCCGGAAGACCAGATCACCGACCGCAGCAGCCGCTTCCTTGCCGCCGAACTGGTCCGCGAGAAAATCATGCGCCAGATGGGCGCCGAGCTGCCGTACCAGATCACCGTCGAAATCGAAGAGTTCAAGCAGCAGGGCAAGACCTTGCACATTCATGCGCTGATCCTCGTCGAACGCGACGGCCAGAAGAAAATCATCATTGGCGACAAGGGCGAGCGTATCAAGCGCATCGGCACCGAAGCGCGCAAGGACATGGAGCTGCTGTTCGACTCCAAGATCATGCTCAACCTGTGGGTGAAGGTTAAGGGTGGCTGGTCCGATGATGAGCGTGCGTTGCGCTCTCTGGGCTATGGCGACCTGTAACGGGTTGCACAGTGACTGGCGGGCTTGCTGTGGCGAGGGAGCTTGCTCCCGCTGGGCCGCGGAGCGGCCCCAACAAGGTCGACGAGGTTTTTCAGGTATAACTCGGTGGCTGCTAGAGGGGCTGCTTCGCAGCCCAGCGGGAGCAAGCTCCCCTCGCCACACAAGCGCTCTCCTTCTTTAGAGATTCCCCGTCTCATGTCGCAATCCCCACCCCCCAGCCAACCCGCCTACGTCCTGCACAGCCGCGCCTACCGCGAAACCAGTGCGTTGGTGGACTTCCTCACGCCCCAAGGCCGACTGCGCGCAGTCTTGCGCAGCGCACGGGGCAAGGCGGGCACCTTGGCGCGGCCGTTCGTGGCGCTCGACGTGGAGTTTCGCGGCAAGGGCGAGCTGAAAAACGTCGGCCGCCTGGAAAGCGTTGGCACCTCGGCCTGGCTGAATGGCGATGCGCTGTTCAGCGGCCTTTACCTCAATGAGCTGCTGATTCGCCTGCTGCCCGCCGAAGACCCGCACCCGGCAGTCTTTGATCACTACGCTGCCACCTTGCTGGCCCTCGCTGAAGGCCGTCCGCTGGAACCGCTGCTGCGCGCTTTCGAATGGCGTTTGCTCGACGACCTTGGCTACGGCTTCGAACTGGCCAACGACTTGCACGGAGAGCCCATCGCCGCCGATGGCATGTATCGCCTGCAAGTCGATGCGGGGCTTGAGCGCGTGTACCTGCTGCAGCCCGGCCTGTTTCAGGGCACCGAACTGCTGGCCATGAGTGAAGCCGACTGGCACGCTCCCGGTGCGCTGTCCGCCGCCAAGCGCCTGATGCGCCAGGCCCTGGCCGTGCACCTGGGCGGGCGGCCGCTGGTCAGTCGCGAGTTGTTTCGAAAGCCCTGACATCCCCGTGTATGCTGTGCACCGATTCTTTCCCTTTTCAGGAGCGCTTCCGTGACCACCAGCAATCGCATTCTTCTTGGCGTCAACATCGACCACGTCGCCACCCTGCGCCAGGCCCGGGGCACCCGTTACCCTGACCCGGTCAAGGCCGCGCTGGACGCCGAAGAAGCGGGCGCCGACGGCATCACTGTGCACCTGCGCGAAGACCGCCGTCACATCCAGGAGCGCGATGTGCTGCTGCTCAAGGACGTGCTGCAAACCCGCATGAACTTCGAAATGGGCGTGACCGAAGAAATGATGACGTTCGCCGAGCGCATTCGCCCGGCGCATATCTGCCTGGTACCGGAAACTCGCCAGGAGCTGACCACCGAAGGCGGCCTCGACGTCGCCGGCCAGGAAGCGCGGATCAAGGCCGCGGTGGAGCGCCTGTCGCGGATCGGCAGCGAAGTCTCGCTGTTTATCGACGCCGACGAACGCCAGATCGAAGCCTCCCGCCGCGTCGGCGCCCCGGCGATCGAGCTGCACACTGGCCGTTATGCCGATGCCACCACGCCGACCGAAGTGGCCGACGAACTGCAACGCATCATCGACGGCGTGAACTGCGGGCTCAACGAAGGCTTGATCGTCAATGCCGGCCATGGCTTGCATTACCACAACGTCGAAGCCGTGGCCGCGATCAAGGGCATCAACGAACTGAACATCGGCCATGCGCTGGTCGCGCACGCGCTTTTCGTCGGTTTCAAAGGCGCCGTGGCCGAGATGAAAGCCCTGATTCTGGCCGCTGCCAAGCACTGATAAACAATGAAGATCAATGTGGGAGCTGGCTTGCCTGCGATAGCGGAGTGTCAGTTGACGCATTCGTAGCTGGCCCACTGCAATCGCAGGCAAGCCAGCTCCCACATGATGAGTCGTCGGCGTTTTTGGCATGCGGCAATGCGAAGCCTTACTGTTTAGCCGACGCAGGTGTATCGTATCAGCCCTTTGCGGGCCCTTGGCCTGCGGCAGATACGCGAGGTTGTTGTGTCCCGATCCTTTTCCCGTCGACAAATCCTGGGTGGTCTTGCTGGCCTGGCCGTAGTAGGCGTCGGTGCCGGCGGTGGCTACCGCTACTGGCTGGGGAAAGTCGCTGAGTCCGAGGCGGGGCACGATTACGAGCTGATCGCCGCGCCCCTGGACGTAGAGTTGGTGCCGGGGCACAAGACCCAGGCCTGGGCGTTCGGCCCATCGGCGCCGGGCACCGAGTTGCGGGTGCGCCAAGGCGAATGGCTGCGGGTGCGCTTTATCAACCATCTGCCGGTCGCCACCACCATCCACTGGCACGGCATCCGCCTGCCGCTGGAAATGGACGGCGTGCCCTACGTCTCGCAATTGCCGGTGCTGCCTGGCGAATACTTCGACTACAAATTCCGCGTGCCCGATGCCGGCAGTTACTGGTATCACCCTCACGTGAGCAGCAGCGAGGAACTCGGCCGTGGCCTGGTCGGCCCGTTGATCGTGGAAGAGCGCGAGCCCACCGGTTTCCAGTACGAACGCACCTTGAGCCTGAAGAACTGGCACATCGACGAAGAGGGCGCATTTGTCGAGTTCAGCATCCCCCGTGAAGCGGCGCGTGGCGGCACGGCCGGGCGCCTCTCGACTATCAACGGCGTGCCCCAGGCGGTGATCGACCTGCCGGCTGGGCAAATCACCCGCGTGCGCCTACTCAACCTCGACAACACCCTGACTTATCGCCTCAATATTCCTGGCGTCGAAGCGCAGATCTATGCCCTGGACGGTAACCCCATCGAGCCGCGCCCGTTGGGCAAGGAATATTGGCTGGGCCCGGGTATGCGCATTTGCCTGGCGATCAAGGCGCCACCGGCGGGCGAAGAACTGTCGCTGCGCAACGGCCCGGTGCGCCTTGGCACCTTCCGCTCTGTCGCCAATACCGACGCGCCTACCGCATGGCCACCGGCATTGCCGGCCAACCCGGTTGCCGAGCCAGACCTGGCCAATGCCGAGAAACTAAACTTCAATTTCGAATGGGTCGGTTCAGTGTCGGTCAATGTCGAAAACGGCAAGCCGCCGAGCCTGTGGCAGATCAACGGCCAGGCCTGGGACATCACCGACAAGACCTGCGCCGACCGCCCGATTGCCAAGCTGGAGAAGGGCAAGAGCTACATTTTCGAATTGAAGAACATGACCCAGTACCAGCACCCGATCCACCTGCACGGCATGAGCTTCAAGGTGCTTGCGTCCAACCGCCACAAGGTGATCCCGTATTTCACCGACACCTACCTGCTGGGCAAGAACGAACGCGCCCGCGTGGCCTTGGTGGCGGATAACCCAGGAGTGTGGATGTTCCATTGCCATGTGATCGACCACATGGAAACCGGCCTGATGGCCGCCATCGAGGTGGCGTGATGCGCCAGATTCGCCCCGCCGCGATTATCGACCGCAGCCGCGACCAGGACTTTATGCGCGAAGCCCTGGCGCTCGCCGCCCAAGGCGCTGCATTGGGCGAAGTGCCGGTGGGTGCGGTGCTGGTGCAGGACGGTGAAATCATCGGCCGCGGCTTCAACTGCCCCATCAGTGGCAACGACCCCAGCGCCCATGCCGAAATGGTCGCGATCCGCGCCGCTGCACAAGCGATAAGCAACTATCGGCTGGTGGGCAGCACGCTGTATGTGACGCTGGAACCGTGCAGCATGTGCGCGGGTTTGATCGTGCATTCGCGGGTTGCGCGGGTGGTGTATGGCGCGCTGGAGCCGAAGGCGGGCATCGTGCAAAGCCAGGGGCAGTTTTTTACCCAGGGTTTTCTTAACCATCGGGTGTTGTTTGAAGGCGGGGTATTGGCCGAGGAGTGTGGGGCTGTCCTGAGCGAGTTCTTCAAAGCCCGACGAGCCAAACCGTGATGATCGTTCCCACGCTCTGCGTGGGAACGCAGCACAGGACGCTCTGCGTCCCAAAGCGTGACGTAGAGCGTCACAAGAGGCATTCCCACGCAGAGCGTGGGAACGATCATAGTGGTGTCATTTACGAGCGATGATCACCGCCCGCATCGGCGCCGGCAGCCCTTCAATGGTCTTGCTGTGATCCTCAGGGTCCAGGAAATCACTCAGCGACTGATACTTCATCCAGTGCGTCCCACGCTGCTCCTCAACCGTGGTCACGCTCACATCCACGCACCGCACATCACTGAACCCGGCCCGGCGCAGCCACAGCATCAACGCCGGTACCGACGGCAGGAACCACACGTTGCGCATCTGGGCGTAACGGTCTTCTGGCACCAGCACTTGTTGTTGGTCGCCTTCCACCACCAATGTTTCCAACACCAACTCGCCGCCCTTGACCAGGGTGTCCTTCAACGCCAGCAAATGCTCGATGGGCGAGCGGCGGTGGTAGAACACGCCCATGGAAAATACCGTGTCAAAGCCTTCCAGGTTCGCCGGCAAGTCTTCGAACGGGAACGGCAAGTGCCAGGCCTTGGGCTCGGACAAGTAGCGCTGCACCGCCTGGAACTGGCAGAAGAACAGCCAGTTGGGGTCCACGCCAATCACGCTGTCGGCCCCGGCGCCGAGCATGCGCCACATGTAGTAGCCGTTGCCGCAGCCCACATCGAGGATGCGCTTGCCTTTGAGGTCCAGGTGCGGCGCGACCCGCGACCACTTCCAGTCCGAACGCCACTCGGTGTCCACATGCACGCCGAACAGATGGAACGGGCCTTTGCGCCAGGGGCTCAGG
>NZ_BCBO01000114.1:0-24795 GCF_001320835.1 Pseudomonas sp. NBRC 111138
CCGGCCTGGGGCGCTGGAGTGAGGAACAGATCGTGCAGTTCCTCAAGACCGGTCGCAACCAGCATGCCGTGGTCTATGGCTCGATGACCGAAGCCTTCAACAACTCCACGCAGTTCATGCAGGACGATGACCTGGCCGCGATCGCTCGCTACCTCAAGTCATTGCCCGGCGACCCCCAGCGTGACGGCAGCCCCTGGCAATATCAGCCGGTAACGGCGCGCTCGGATGTCCCCGGTGCTCACACGTACGCCACCCGCTGCGCCTCCTGCCATGGGCTCGACGGCAAAGGCCAGCCCGACTGGATGCCGCCTCTGGCCGGCGCTACCTCGGCCCTGGCCAAGGAAGATGCGTCCGCGATCAACATCACGCTCAATGGCTCACAGCGCGTGATCACCGCCGGCCTGCCGGATGCCTACCGCATGCCAGCGTTCCGGGAGCAATTGTCCGACTCGGAAATCGCCGACGTGCTGAGCTACGTGCGCGGTACCTGGGGCAACCACGGCGGTGCGGTCGATGCGAAGGCCGTGGGCAAGTTGCGTGGGCATACCGACCCGGCGAGCAGTAGCCCGATCATCCTGCATATGCGCTGATCGGTCGCGATCAACTGTGGGAGCTGGCTTGCCTGCGATGCAAACACCTCGGTTCCTCAGGTAAACCGAGTCGATGCATTCGCAGGCAAGCCAGCTCCCACATTCGGCAATGAGCATCAATGATATAAGCGGCGACTGGCAGGCCGCTCTATTTGCTCTCGTCCGCCTTGCCTTCCTGCATCTGCACCGACGACTGGGTGCCACTGTTGTTGTCTTTAGTGGCGTTGTCGGCGTTGTCAAAACAGCCGTGCAGCATGAATGCGCTGCACAGACCCAGGCACATATAGAGCTTCTTCATGAGGGTTCACCTGCTGGCGAGTGAGTGATATCCGCGTGACGACAGCAACATTCGTCCGCCCATGATCTATCTGTCTGGTACAGAGGCGCGTGCGTTCAAAAAATAGCCCCTTGGCTGACGAATGGGGGCTGCGTTTTATTCAAACGGGATCACCGAGATCTTGCCGTTGCGCTCAAGAATCGCGAAGCGGATCTGCTTGAGCTCGACAAGCCCTTGGGTGGACCGGGCCGCCTCAAGAATGTCACCCTCGTCCAGCCGCGCATGCTTGAGCCGTTTATGCAGCACCTGGCCCTGCTCGACCAGCACCGTCGGCCCGCCATCGAGCACCCGCGCGAACCAGGCTGAACGCTGCTTGGCCAGCGAGAAGCCAATGTCGATGGCAATCAGGGTAGCGATGACCAGCACGGCGTTGGTCATTGAGAAATCTTCGCCCAGCAACGCCTGCTGGGTGGCTTCGCCGATGACCATCAACAAAACCAGGTCAAAGGTGGTGAGCTCGGCCAGCGTGCGCCTGCCGGCAACTTTGAACAGCACCAGCAGCACCAGGTAAATCGCCACAGCCCGCAGTACAGAGTCCATGGTTGCCCCTCGGAACAGTGAATGGGAAACGACCGATTCATACGGATTAGGTGAGCACCGTGCCGCTCAGGTTCATTCTTTCGACGCGTCCCGGCCACCATCTAAAAAGATGATGGTTCCAGCGCCGCTGAATCGGTGAAATGATCGAAATTTCGGCAGCAACCCAGTTGATACCCGGGCGCTGGCAGCGGGTCACAGCTATATATCGATCACGCTGAAGAAGGAATCCCTGTCATGAACGACTCACAACGCGCCTGGGAACTGGCCATGGTGCTGATTGCCAACGGTCGGATCCCCTTCGACCCCGCCAACCCGAGCGGTTCGGTGAAAATCCTGAACAAGCATTTGCAAGCGCTGGAAGCAGCGCTGCATGAACAGGCAAGCACCGGCACGCCGCTCACAGAGATCAGCACCCGTGAGCGCCTGGGCATGAACAACAGCCGCAGGCCCTCGTTGGTGTGTGCCGAATAGGCGTCAGACTTAGGTTCGGCTACAGCCGATCCGACTCGGCAACTGACCCTGCCTGGCCTTCAGCGTGGCTTGCATCGCTTGCGGCAAGGTGCTCCAGAACGTCAGCCCCGAGCGCTCTTCGATGTGATCCACGGTGACCTGGTAATCGCAGAAGTCTGCGCCTTTGGGGGTTTCCTGGTTCATCACGAATGAGGCGTACAGGCCCGTTTCCGGCGAACTGCCGACCACGATGATTTTCCAATAGCCACTGGGGATGGTGTGCACTTTGTTCGTACCCGGCAACGAGCCGACAAAATGCTCATACAGCGGCCCGGTGGCCACATAGACCTGATCGACGCCTGGCTCCTTGCTCAGAGTGCGCTCCTGGTCTTCCAGGCGCGCCCACGGCCCCTGGTTGAGTTCGGCTTTTTGCGGCGTGATGTTCGACAGGTAGTTGAGGGTTTGCCAATCGGCCACCCCCGCCATTGACGCGAGGTTGGCCTGATGCCCACGGTCGATTTTGAGCGCGACGTTGGCGCCGTTGTAATCCACCGGGTCCAGGGTTTCCCCGGCTGGAATATCCGGATCGGTGCGCCAGTCACGGGAACGCCCGCTGGCCGCGGTGGCCTTGGTGATCTTGTAGGACACCCAATTGGCAAACTTGGTCGAACCGTTGTTGTTCAACGTGTAGGCCTGGCGGTTCAACGTCACTGGGCTGCCGCCGGTGGGGCAGCCAACCGCGCAGTTATCGAACTGCAAGGGTGGCGCAGGGAGGACGGCGGATTGGCGTGTGGGCGTGGTACAGGCGGCCATCAACGGGATCAACGAAAACGCCAGGTACTTGAGCGATGTGCTTCCTTGCATGGTGTTACTCCTTGGGATGAATCTGTTAAAAGACTGAATGGCCTCGGCCGATGCGCTTCCTGCGCAAGTCGAGATAACCATTGGAACACATAAACATTTCTAAACAACGACTGCAATCAGGCCAACAAACGTAAACCCTTCGCGCCCCATAACTGTGCTATCCATAACGCCGCCCTCTAGCGGGCGATAGCATCGCGTCATCAATGCACAAGGGACTGTCATCAAGCACGTGGAGGCAAATGTTTAAACAGAGGATGCTCCACGACCATGGCTGAATACCTTCTGCCTCCCGCTGCCCCACACTGGCTGATCCGCCAAGCCATCCCCGACGATGTGCATGCCTTGGTCGCACTGGATGCCTACGCAACCGAGCATGCCAGCCGTCGTGTGTTTATCTATGATGCCGTGGTTCGCCAGCAATGCCTGGTAGCCGCCAACGCTAACGTGTGCGCCGGCTACCTGGTGCTCACCCACGATTTTTTCAACCATGGGTTTATAGCGCTGGTGGTGGTTTCACCGCTGTACCAACGCCAAGGCGTCGCCCTTCGTCTGCTGGCAGCGGCCGAAGCGGCCTGCAAGACGCCCAAGCTGTTCGCGTCGACCAATGCCTCCAACGGCGCGTCCCAGGCCCTGCTGACGAAAGCCGGCTTTATTCCCAGCGGGCAGATCGAGAATCTGGACGATAACGACCCTGAACGTGTGTACGTCAGGTTCATTCGCTGACGATACCTTTTGTAGGAGCGAGCTTGCTCGCGAAACACTCACAGGCGCCGCGCTTATTCAGGGAGCGCGCGTTATCGTTGAGGTTTTTCGCGAGCAAGCTCGCTCCTACAGAAAGCAGAACGCCATCTGCGCTACGCAGGAACCTTTTCTCGAATGCACAATCTGTGGTTCACCCTTTTGAACCGATCGAGACCCTGCGCATGCTTGTGAAAAAAGCCGTCCTCTGCCTGGCACTGCTAAGTGCCGGCTTCATCGCAGGCTATGCGGCCAAACCCACCCCGCAGCTGCAAGTCACCGCTGGCCAACTGATGGAGTGCGGCGAACTCATGATCCCGACGCTTGGGATGTGAGCCGCGCATACCCAGGCAAAAGCCGTTTCAGCCGCCCGAAGTCACGTCCGCAGGGTGCACGTTGAACCCATTGCGCCCCGCCGCCTTCGCACCGTAAAGCGCTGCATCGGCCGCCTCGACCAAACCCAACACCGGCTCCAGCCGTGAGCCCAGGCCCGTCGCAACGCCGATACTCACACTCACGCGCCCGAAGGGGCTGCCTGGGTGTGTGATGTTCTCCTGCTGTAGGCGCGAAAGAATGCGTTGCGCGACCACCGCAGCGCCTGCACTGTCAGTCGCGGGCATGATGACCGCCATTTCTTCTCCGCCATAGCGCGCCACCAGGTCCGAGGGCCGCCGCACGCACGTTTCCAATAACGTGCTGACCGCCTGCAAGCAAGCATCTCCCGCGACGTGACCAAAGGCATCGTTGAAGCGTTTGAAATGGTCGATATCGATCATCAGCAATGCCAGTGACGTACCCTCGCGCTGCGCCCGGCGCGCTTCAACGGCCAGCGTTTCGTCAAAACAGCGGCGGTTGGCGAGGCCGGTCAGCGCATCCTTTTTCGCTAATAGCGCCAATTGCCGATTGGAGTCGAGCAACTGTTGCTGGGCGACACGCAACGCCTCTTCCGCCGCCGTACGCCTGCGGATATCCAGGATCAGAAACCAGCCGATCAGCCCCGTCAGCCCCAACAGCCCCGCCACCACGACCGCTGACAGTGCCGCCTCGATGCGCCACGCCGCGAGGGCTTCGTGCTTGCCCAACGCGACCGTGGTGATCAGCGGCAGGGTTTCGCTTTTGCGAAAGGCATAGAGTCGCTCTACCCCGTCCAGGCTGGAGGTATAGGCCGCAGTGCCCACAGGCTGGTCGACGAGGTACTTGGAATAAATAGGCGAGGTGGAAAAGTTGCGGCCCATGTCCTGCTCGCGGAAGGGGTAACGCACCAGCAACGTGCCGTCGGCGTAGGACAGGCCGATGGCGCCCTCCTGGCCCACATCGAGTTTGCCGAATACCCGCAGAAAGTTTTCCACCCCCAGGGTCACGGCGACCACGCCAGCGAAGTTGCCGGCCGCGTCGTTGAAACGGCGGCTGATGGTCACCACCCATTCATGGTTGGCGCGGCTTTGAATCGGCGGGCCAATAAAAGGTTCAGCGCTCGGATCGTCGCGATGGTGGATGAAATAGGCCCGATCACTGCTATTGGCGCCCTCCGGAATCGCACGATTGGAAGACAGCAGCCACCGGCCCTGATGATCATAAATGGTGATGCCGCTGAGCTGCGGCATCAGCGGCTGCTGTAGGTTGATCAGCGTGCTGATTCGCTGGATTTGCACCGGCCCACTGCCTTCGGTTTCCAGGCGCTCAACCAGCCCCAGCAACAGCAACGAGCTTTGCCGCACGATGCCTTCGGTATAGGTGTTAAGGGCCTGGGTCAGGTTCAAGCCATGCACATCCACTTCCGCCAGCGCACGGTCGCGGGAAGACAGGACTTTCCAAATCGTCAGCGAAGTCAGGGAACAGCCGATCACCAACAGCAACAGCATCACAAGACGGGTATCACGCTTCACGTCAGCACCTTAAGGAAGTCCGGTTTCCGTTCCAGCCATCATTCGAACGTCGGTACTCACAGGGGCAACCGGTTCCAGAGTGCCAGCATACAAGCAGTCTGTGCGGGCTGCAGCAACAGAGTGTGCGGCTGAGCGCCGGCCAGAGGAGCCAGCGCCTTTAATGACCACTATCAAACAGGGTATTGAATGCTAAACCAATCGTTAAGGTCGCCATTAATTCAATATCAATCGACGCGACAAAACTTATACGAAGCGGCACTTCTTGAGCCTAGCTGTACAAGTTTCATCTACCACTCTACCGTTCATCGCCCTTTTTAAAAAATTTCAAAACATCTGCGCACTTGCCCCTATCAGAAAAGATGTCCGTTGCATAAACGGGCAACTAGCGAAACGACATTTCAAAACTGGGAGTATTGTTATGACGACGAGCAATAAAAACCCTGGAAACTTTGCCAATGATCGCGAAAAAGCATCACAGGCGGGAAAGAAAGGTGGACAGGCCTCTGGCGGCAACTTCGCCAACGACCGCGAGAAAGCCTCGGAAGCCGGGCGTAAAGGCGGCCAGAACAGTCATGGTGGTGGACGTAAGTCCTGACCACACGGGCAGTACCGCTGTTCCGTTCGTTAACAAAGGGCATTCATCATGCGTGCGTCCATTGATAATCAGCGCGGCGAGCCAGCTCGCAGGCCGATTGTAGAAGTGCAAACTAAAGCAAGGACTGGCCTGCGTTCTAATACGTCTGCGTGTTACGAACATCAGCAACTTGCTGAACAAGCCGAAGCCACGATAAGTGCATCTAAAACGCCACCCTTGTGTGAAAGGCACTTATAACCGTGCAGCTTGACGCACGCGACTAAGTGCACGTTTCCAGCACAATCGAAGTGAACGTTACATTACCGACATAACGACGAGGTAACTGAACATGACTACTCAAGACAAGCAAGGCCAGATGAGCGTCAGCGAAGCCGGTAAAAAAGGCGGCGAAGCCACTTCTGCGTCCCATGACAAAGAGTTCTACCAGGAGATCGGCAGCAAAGGCGGCCAAAACAGTGGCGGGAACTTCAAGAATGATCCCGAGCGCGCCGCTGAAGCCGGCAGCAAAGGCGGCCAGAACAGCGGGGGCAATTTCAAGAATGACCCCGAACGCGCCGCCGAGGCGGGCAGCAAAGGCGGCCAGAACAGTGGCGGCAATTTTGCCAATGACCGTGAAAAAGCTTCCGAAGCCGGGCGTAAAGGTGGCGAACACAGCCACGGCGGCGGACGCAAAAGCTGATGTGCTTGATGCAGGGGAGCCATGCTCCCCTGCTTTCATTGATGAGGGACACCATGCCTTTACACATTATCAACTTCACCGCACCGGTCACCGCTTCTACGTGCAGCCAACTGATTGAAAAAGCCTCGTTGGCCGTACAACAAGATGCCCAGGGCCTGGTACTGAATATCGCCACCATGGGTGGTGAATGCAGCTACGGCTTTACGATGTACAACTTTTTATTGTCCCTGCCGATTCCGGTGCATACCCATAACCTCGGCACCGTGGAATCCATGGGCAATATCATCTTCCTGGCCGGTGAGCGCAGAACCGCCTGCAAGCACAGTAAATTCCTGTTCCACCCCTTCCACTGGCATGTGCAAGGCGCGGTTGACCACTCGCGCATGTCCGAATATGCGATGAGCCTCGATTACGACTTGCAGTTATACGCACGCATCGTGGCCGAGCGCACCGCCGATGCTGTCGAAAAACTGGAGACCGAAAAGTACCTGATCGCCGCGCCACGCATTCTCGACCCGCAACAAGCGCTGACCGCCGGCTTGATCCATGGGATCGAACTTCCCGTGGTCAAGGCGGACTTCGTGAGCAGCTTCATTCACTCCTAGCACCTTTTATTCAATAGGGGAGCCTCACAATGGACGAAGAAACGATCCGACTCACCGCGTACCGCATTTGGGAACAGCAAGGGAAGCCTGACGGTCAGGATTTCGTGCACTGGTTACAAGCCAGGGAGGAGCTGACAACCCCGCCGACTGACGGCCTGGCAGGCTCGATAGCAAGTAGCGTCACCCCGCCCAACCCGCACCGATCAAAGCGCCAGGCGACCTCCGCCGGGCAAAAAACCCGTAGCAGAAAACCCAACTGCTGAACCCACAGAGCAGAGAGTGAGGACGCGCCTGTCGATAAACCTGCCAGGGTTCTAAAACATCGACAGCCGTCCAAGCGCCATCCCCGCCCCGCCGCCTCTCGATACTGGCATTAAAACATCAACTAATCGCTTGTTTGAATTCTTTCTCTTTGGCAGTTGAAAACGCCCCCTTCTTAATCGAGAGTGGCCGTTCATTCAGGGAGGAATCGATGTGCCCCATCTACAAGCGAACCGAAGTTGCCTGCAATGTAAACAACCGTACGAATCGACGCTGGGTGACCCCGACTTTCTAGTGTCGTCGGCCTCTGACATGCTCTGCCCGGCGTGCCAGCAACACTATGCAGCCGACCTGATGAAAGAGGCACTTCAACGCAGCGTGCAAAAGTTGTGCATGTTGCAGGAGCGACGCAAAAAACAGTAAATACTCGCCTCGCCCCTACCGCCACCCGCATGAACACCGTCCATTAAAAATACATTCATTCGGGTGGCGGCGGCACATAGGGTTTTGCAATAAATGGGACACTGCCAGACGGACGCCACCTTACATTCTCAAGACCGTAGCGCTCGGCCAGCGGTTTACTGATGCGTTTGATCTTTTCATTACGTGACCTGGGAATAATACCAATTCCTGCATCGCAACAGGCCCAATGCCACGCCTCTGCGTTATTCATCACCTCCGCTCTTATAATGAAAGACTTAGGCTCGTGGTGGTATTCGTACTCGATGACATATAAAGAATTTTTCATAACCTCTCCTTCTGATTTTTTGTTATTTGTTCAGAACGAAGGTTCAGAAATTTTGATCTTTTAATGACGACGATCACGCACTTTCCGTCGCACTACCGTTCGTCGGCCTCGCATTAAAAAAATAAAACGGTTCATGCTTCTTCTGTTTCTTAATACTGAGTCTGTTCACTCCAGGCTCTTGGTAAAAACTCCTGTCTTGCCCGCATTCCGTGCGGGCTTTTTTATTCTGCCGCGACGCTTCATCCTGTGGCGAGGGAGCTTGCTCCCGTGACGGCCTGGCAGCCGACGCTTGTCTAACTGACGCACCGAGGTCCAAGCTTGCCTGTCGGACCAAAATCCTCGTCGGCTGTCAGGCCGTCATCGCAGGCAAGCCAGCTCCCACATTCAAGATCGCGGAGCCACTCAATCGTCCTCGTGCACGTGAGCGTCAGCACAGGGCAGTCGGCCGGACTCACCTCCGGCAATCCGTTCCGCCTGATCAATACCGCGTTTGAGCGCGTCATTCACCGTCCATTCGGCACCCGGCAACTGCTTGATGCGTTCAACCACACATTGTCCCGTCGCGGTATAAACGCAGAGCAGGACTTCAATATCAGCGTCCTCCCGCTCCCGGGCCCTGACTTCGATATGGCAGCCGTTTTCAACCTCCTGGGTAAAACACTCTTCGTCGAGTGCCTTGGCGGCCCAGGCTTTATAGGTGTTGCCACGTATAAACATAGCGCTTCTCCAAAACCGTTAGTGGGGTTGGCCATCAACTAACGACTGAAATCCCTAACCAGAATTCAGACTTTCTGCAAGGCCACCTCCATCATGCACCGATAAAAACCCTTTACCGTTTCGCCTGTTAAACCGTTCGTCAGGCGAGGAAACAAATTGTTAAACCAACCCATCGGGCTCTATTCAAAATGTTCGGGAGCGCGGCGAAATGCGCCCTGCAGAGCGGCAGAAAAAGCCAATAGAACCGGTCAGTAGACGCACTTTATCTACTGACGGCAACTTATTGCCGAATGTTTATCACCTGATGGCTCCTGGTGTTAACAAGCGCTTCGCTTAGTTAACGCGCGAGCACAGATTCGGCACAGCAAAACGCAAGTTTCCAATACAGGAGCAAGGCATGAAACGAGCGATGGGTTATTGCCTGGTCACTATCACCAGCCTCTTCTTACTCACCAGTTGCAACCTGGTGGTATTCAACCCCAAGGGGCAAGTAGCAACCGATGAGCGCGACCTGATTATTCTCGCTACAGGCCTGATGCTGCTGGTGGTCGTTCCGGTAATTGTGATGATGTTTGTCTTCGCCTACCGCTACCGCGCCACCAATAAAAAAGCGCGTTACTCCCCCCGCTGGGCCAGTTCACACAAAATCGAAGCGGTGGTATGGGGCGTTCCCCTGCTGATCATCATCGTCCTGGGGTGGGTGACCTGGGAGACCACCCACGCACTCGACCCCTATCGCCCGCTGGAATCAGACACCCCGCCGATCAATGTGCAGGTGGTGGCCACCGACTGGAAGTGGCTGTTTATCTACCCTGACCTGGGCATCGCCAGCGTCAACGAACTGGCCCTGCCGGTGCACACGCCGGTGAGTTTCACCGTCACCTCCGACGCGGCCATGACCTCGTTCTTTATTCCCGCACTCGGCGGGCAGATCTACGCCATGGCCGGCATGCAGACCAAGTTGCACCTGATCGCCAACGAAACCGGTGAGTTCAGAGGGATTGCCGCCAACTACAACGGCCCCGGTTTTTCCGACATGCATTTCACCACGCTGTCCCTGAGCACTGCCGACTTTCAAACCTGGGTGACAAAGGTCAAGGGCGCGGCCACTTCTCTGGACCATAGCTCTTACGCGCAATTGGCCAAGCCCACCCTCAAGCACCCGGTGACCTATTACTCGGCGGTACAGGAGCGCTTGTTCCTGGACATCGTCGATAAATACGAGGGCATGAACAAGGCCAATAAACCCCGGCGCTCGCCATTGAGCGACGCTGCACAACGCACCGATCAACACCCAAGTCTGCTGGCTGAGGAGCGGTAACCATGTTCGGAAAACTGTCGTGGGACGCGATCCCAACCACTGAACCCATTGTGATGTACACCCTGGCCGTCGTGGGCCTGATCGGGGTGGCGCTGGTGGGCTCGATCACCTGGAAACGCAAGTGGGGTTATTTGTGGCGCGAGTGGTTCACCTCGGTGGACCACAAGAAGATCGGTTGCATGTACATCATCGTCGCCCTGGTGATGCTGCTGCGTGGGTTTTCTGATGCGATCATGATGCGCACCCAACAAGCCATGGCCGCCAGCGGCGGGCCGGGTTACCTACCGCCGGAACATTACGACCAGATCTTCACCGCCCACGGTGTGATCATGATCTTCTTCATGGCCATGCCCTTCGTGGTCGGCTTGATGAACATCGTCGTGCCGTTGCAGATCGGCGCTCGGGATGTGGCTTATCCGTTTCTCAACGCCCTGAGTTTCTGGCTGTTCGTGGTGGGTGCGGCGCTGGTGAACATTTCGCTGGGGGTCGGTGAGTTCGCGCGCACCGGCTGGGTCGCGTATCCGCCGTTATCCGAGCTGGGCTACAGCCCCGGCGTCGGCGTGGATTACTACATCTGGTCATTGCAGATATCCGGCATCGGCACGCTGCTCACGGGGGTGAATTTCTTCGTCACCATCCTGAAGATGCGCACCGAAGGCATGACGCTGTTCAAGATGCCGGTGTTCACCTGGAATGCGCTGTGCACCTCGGTGCTGATCCTGGCGGCATTCCCGATCCTCACCGCCACCCTGTTGATGCTGACCCTGGACCGTTACCTGGGCATGCATTTTTTCACCAACGAGGCCGGCGGCAACCCGATGATGTACGTGAACCTCATCTGGGCCTGGGGGCATCCGGAGGTGTACATCCTGATCCTGCCCGCGTTCGGGGTGTTTTCCGAGATTGCCGCCACGTTCAGCAGCAAGCGGCTGTTCGGCTACGTGTCGCTGGTATGGGCGACCATCGCGATCACCGTGTTGTCGTTCATCGTGTGGCTGCATCACTTTTTCACCATGGGCGCGGGGGGCAACGTCAACGCGTTCTTCGGCATCATGACGATGATCATCGCGGTGCCGACCGGGGTGAAAATCTTCACCTGGTTGTTCACCATGTACCGCGGCCGCGTGCGCTTCGAAACGCCCATGCTGTGGACCCTGGGCTTTATCGTGACCTTCAGCATCGGCGGCATGACCGGGGTGCTGCTGGCGGTGCCCGGGGCCGATTTCCTGCTGCACAACAGCCTGTTCCTGATCGCGCACTTTCACAACGTGATCATCGGTGGCGCGGTGTTCGGCTATATGGCCGGCCTGACGTATTGGTTCCCCAAGGCGTTCGGTTTCCGCTTGAACGACAAGCTGGGCCGCATCGCCTTCTGGTGCTGGCTGGTGGGCTTTTATTTCGCGTTCATGCCCTCCTACGTGCTGGGTTTCATGGGCATGACGCGCCGTCTCAATCATTTCGACAACCCCGAGTGGCGGCCCTGGCTGCTGCTGGAGCTGGTGGGGGTGGCAATCATCCTCTGCGGCGTGGCGGCGCAAGCCTTGCAATTGTTTGTCAGCATCCGCAACCATCGTCAATACCGCGACCTCACCGGCGACCCGTGGGACGGGCGCACCCTGGAATGGGCCACCGCGTCCCCGCCGCCGCTGTACAACTTCGCCGAGCAGCCCAAGGTCAATGACCTGGACGCGTACTGGGGCATGAAGGAGCGCGGCGTCAGCACCCTGAGCCACACCGACTATCGCAGCATCCACATGCCGCGCAATACCGCGTCGGGCCTGGTGATCAGCCTGTTTGCGCTGGTCTGCAGCTTTGCGTTGGTGTGGCACATCTGGTGGTTGGCGGCGTTCGGCCTGGTGGCCTCGGTGGTCGCGTTCGTGGTGCGCAGCTACGACGAAGACACCGATTACTTCGTGCCCGCGCAGGAAGTCGCGCGCATCGAAACGGCACGTCTCAAAGACCTGGCAGAGGCTTGACCCATGTCCAATATCGTTATGGAAAAAGACATCGCCCACACCCACGAACAAGGGCATGAAGACGCCGGTTCCCTGAACCTGTTCGGGTTCTGGATCTACCTGATGACCGACTGCATCCTGTTCGCGACCTTGTTCGCCGGCTACGCCGTATTGCGCGACAGCGTGGCGGGCGGGCCGTCGAGCATGGATATTTTCGAACTGCCCTATGTGCTGGCCGAAACCATGCTGCTGCTGTTGAGCAGTATCACCTACGGCTACGCCATGCTCGCCATGAACCACGGCAAGCAACGCGATGTGCTGCGCTGGCTGGGGCTCACGTTCGTGTTGGGCGCGGGCTTTATCGCCATGGAGATCAACGAATTCCACCACCTGATCGAAGAAGGCTACGGGCCGGACCGCAGCGGCTTCCTGACGGCCTTCTTCACCCTCGTGGGCACCCACGGCGCGCACGTGTTGACCGGGCTGATCTGGATGGCGGTGCTGATGGTCCAGGTCAAGCAACGCGGCCTGACCAGCACCAACGCCACCCGGCTCAGTTGCCTGAGCCTGTTCTGGCACTTTCTGGACGTGGTGTGGATCTGCGTCTTTACCGTGGTCTATCTGTTGGGGGTGGTGTGACATGTACAAGCAAAGCTCGCTTCACAGCAGTGCCGGTACCAGCCATGGCAGCAGTCGCTCCTATCTGGTCGGGTTCCTGGTGTCAGTACTGCTCACCCTGATTCCGTTCGCCCTGGTGATGTTCCCGTCACTGCCGCGCACCGTCACCGCCTGGTTGGTAGTGGCGTTGGGCGCGATACAAATCGTGGTCCACCTCAAGTTCTTCCTGCACCTGGACACGGCCGAAGAACAACGCTGGAACCTGATTGCGCTGATTTTCTCGGCGGTCATCATTCTTCTGTTGGTGGGGCTTTCGTTATGGATCATGGACAGTATTCATCACAACATGCTGGCGCACTGAAACACTGGCGGGGGCTGTTCAATACCGCCATCGAGCTCACCAAGCCGGGCATTATTGTCGGCAACCTGGCGTCGGTGCTGGGCGGTTACCTGCTCGCCGGCAGCGGGCATGTGGCCTCGGTGACGCACGGGCTTGCCACCCTGCTCGGCACCGCCCTGGTGATCGGGTGCGGTTGTGTCATCAACAACTGCATTGACCGCGACATCGACCGGCGCATGGTGCGCACCTGTCATCGGCCATTGGCACTGCGCACCATCAGGGTGTCCACTGCCGCAGGCTATGGGATCGTCCTGGGCGCCTGCGGTTTTGGCTTGCTGTGGGGCGGCAGCAATGCGCTGGCGTGTGGGCTGGCAATGGTCGGGCTGGTGATCTATGCGGGGGTCTACACCTACTGGCTCAAGCGACGCTCCCACTGGGCCACCTTGATCG
This sequence comes from Pseudomonas sp. NBRC 111138, assembly GCF_001320835.1. Lineage (NCBI taxonomy): Bacteria > Pseudomonadati > Pseudomonadota > Gammaproteobacteria > Pseudomonadales > Pseudomonadaceae > Pseudomonas > Pseudomonas sp. NBRC 111138. The sequence continues at coordinate 13,695 of NZ_BCBO01000114.1, forward strand.
GCAGCGTCTCCGGGGCGATGCCGCCGGTGATCGGCTATTGCGCGGTCACCGGGCGGTTTGACCTTACGGCGTTGCTGCTGATTGTGGTGTTCTGTTGTTGGCAGATGCCGCATTCACACGCCATCAACGTGATGCGCCGCGAGGATTTCCGCGCCGCAGGCCTGCCGCTGTTGAGCCTGGCCCAAGCCCATCGGCAGATCCAGGCGTACATGCTGGCCTTCCTCGCCAGCGCCCTGATGCTAGGCGCGGTGGCGCAGATGGCGGCGTTGTATTTTGTGGTGATGCTAGGGCTGGGGAGTTATTGGCTAACCCTCGCGGCCAGCGGTACACGCCTCGCTGACCCGACCGGCTGGGCACGCAGGATATTCGGGTTTTCGATTGTGTTGGTGCTGGCGCTTGACCTGGCGCTGGCGGTGCTGAGGTAGCTTTGTGGGCGGCGCCCTCGAGGGATGCAATGCTCAAAGCAACGAAGATCAACTGTGGGAGCTGGCTTGCCCGCGAAGACGTCGGCCCACCCAACATTGATGTTGACTGACCCGCCGCTATCGCAGGCAAGCCAGCTCCCACAGGGGATTGCGCTTAACTGACTGGCATTGGGGCAAGCCCGCTCCCACATTTGGGGCACAGTGGCCTGCTCGATCAGGCATCGAGCACCGCCCGGATTTTGCGCGGCAAATCAGCAGGCTGATACGGCTTGGGAATCAACTCGAACTCATGCACCTCTATCTCCGCGCGGGCCAATGCGTCTTTCGCATAGCCGGTAGTCAGCAAGATCCTGATGTGCGGATACAAGCGCGACACCTCCCGCGCCAACGCCGCGCCATTCATCGCGCCGGGCATGATCAAGTCACTGAACACCAGGTCATACGTCGCCTGCTTGAGCATGCCCAACGCCTCGGCGGCATTGAGGGCGATGTCCGTGTGGTAACCGTAGTCAGACAGAATGACCTGCGCCAACTCGGCCACCTCGGGCCGGTCCTCCACGATCAGGATGCGTTCGTTACCTTGCGGTGAGATGGCTGTGGGGGGCTGCTCGACCCACAGCTGGCTGTCATCTGCAGGAAAGTACAAGCGAATCGTCGTACCGATGCCCGGGTCTGAATGAATCCGCGCCGTGCCGCCCGATTGCTTGACGAAGCCGTACACCATCGACAACCCCAGGCCCGAGCCCTGGCCTTCTTCCTTGGTGGTGAAGAACGGCTGCATGACTTTGTCCTGAATACCTGCGTCGATGCCGTTGCCGTTATCCGAGACCGAAATACTCACGTAACAGCCCTCGGTCAACCCATCACGCTCGGCACCGACATCGCCCGGTACCTGGACGTTGCAGGTCTGGACGGTTACCGCTGGGTCCGCACGCCCGCGCAAAGCATCCTGGGCATTGGATAACAGGTGCTGCACTGCCAGCTCCGCCTGGACAGGGTCGATGCGGCAGTTCCACAGATCTTCGGCAAGTTCTACATGCAACTCGACGCCCTGCAGCGCACGTGCCATGAATTCGGGGCGGCTGAGCAAGCTGTTCAAGTTGATCACCCGACTGTCGAGCCGTTGCTTGCGCGAAAACGCCAGCAACTGCTGGGTCAGGGTCTGAGCTTTTTCCGCCGCGGCCCTGGCACGGCTGGCACTGTTGACGATGCGCTGCGGATCGCTACCGGGGCGCTTGGCGCTCTGCTGGATCAAGTCGAGATAACCCATCATCACTTGCAGCAGGTTATTGAAGTCATGGGCAATGCCACCGGTCAGTTGCCCCAGCGCTTCCAGGTCTTGTGCGCGACGCACGCGCTGTTCGGCATCGTGACGCCGGCTCACGTCCAGCTGCGATGCGAAAAAATACACCAGTTGCCCACGTTCGTTGAACAACGGCGAAATGAACAGCTCGTTCCAGAAGGTCGAGCCATCCTTGCGGTAGTTGAGCACCTCGACACAGGCCTCATGGTGCTGCTCAACCGCGCGCTGCACCTGGTGCAGCGCGTTTTTGTCGGTTTGAGGCCCCTGCAAGAACCTGCAATTACGTCCGATCACTTCGTCCAGTTCAAAGCCTGTCAGGGTCAGGAACGCCTGGTTGGCAAAGATGATCGGATTATCAGGCCCCGCGGGGTCGGTCACGATCATTGCACTGTGGCTGGCTTGCATGGCCGCAAAGAACAGGTCTTTGCGGCTGGCAGACAGCATTGCCAATTCCATACCGTCGACCACAGGCTTCTTCTTTGTCGCCAAGGTTCACCTCCAGATACGTGGTACGTGTTCCATGGACCGTGAAAACGCTGCGCAGTGCCATCTTGTGCCGAGCGGACGCGGCGCCCCCCAAGGGCACCGCACGTGTCATTAACGCTTGGCTTGTGTGTCAGGCGCCTCAGAGCGTTGCAAAAACGCTTGCGTAAGCTCTGGCAAGTGCTCGAGCAACCACTGAGCCATGGCGACTTCCTGGGGTAGAATCTTTTCGCACGCCGCTTGTGTCTCGGCGTCACCCGCTGCCTTCGCGGCCGCGATGAGCACCGTGTAGCTGGCCACTTCCATATTTTCAAACACGTAGCCGGCCATCGCGCCCTTGATCACCTCGTCACTCATCAGCGAGCCACCGACCGCCTGACCGAAAGCCATCAGCTTGCCGCCCACGTCTTTAAGGGTCGAGGCACTGCCTCCCAAACGCGTCAGGCATTCGTCAATCAGTTGCTGCTGCCCAAGGGTTTCCTCAATGTGCTCGTCGATTCGCGCCTTGAGTTGGGGGTAATTCTCCAGGCGCTCGGACTGTGCCTTGAGCATTTTCTCGGCCTGTTGCTCCATCGCATGGGCATCACGTAGCCAGTCGAGCAGGTTTTCCTGTGGGGTTGCCATGTCGTTGTCCTCGTCAAGAAAGTCGAAAGCACCGCACGCCCTTCAGCGTGCGGCTATTCTCAATCAAAGGTCGGGCTTGGGCTTGAGGCCCGCCCCCAGGTCAGCGCCGGTGGTGGGGTCGCTGGTGGGGTCCGAGAGCGTGCGGATTTTCATCGCGCTCAGCACCGCTTCATCGTCGGCGTCCAACTGCACGCTGGCGGTGCCGTCACCGCCATCGACCGCCGGTTGTGGGTTTTCCACAAACTCCCAACCGTCACCCTGGTTCCAGGGCCCGCGCAGGTTCTCCGCGCCTTGGGACATGTTGAAGTACACCTGGGTGAACTCCGGTTTGCCCGGCAACTTGCCCTGGGGAAAATTCGGCTGGATCGCATGCAGCGCTTTTTCGAAGGATATCTGGTGAGCGATTTCCCGCGTCATCAAAAAACCCAGCGCATCTTTTACACCCGGGTCATCGGTGACGTTCATCAACCGCTCATAGACAATTTTGGCCCGGGCTTCGGCGGCGATATTCGAGCGCATGTCTGCGGTGGGTTCACCAATAGTGTCGATGTAGGCGGCGGTCCACGGCACGCCGGCAGAGTTGGTCAAAGGCGAACCCGCCCCGTACAGCAGGCTGGTGATATGCGAGTCATTGCCGGCGCCATTGAGGGCACGATACAACTCGCCCTCCTCTTCCACGCCTTCGGCCATTCGCCCCTTGGCGCCCTTGTTGAGCATGACGATGATGGAGCCGACGATCTCCAGATGGCTGAGTTCTTCGGTGGCGATGTCCATCAGCAAATCTTTGCGCCCCGGATCGTCTTCCGCCAAGGCTTGGGTGAAGTAACGGGACGCGGCGGCCAACTCACCTTGGGCGCCGCCAAACTGCTCGAGCAAAAGGTTGGCCAGGCCCGGATTGGGCTCGGCGACGCGGACGGTGTATTGAAGTCGCTTGTTATGTAGAAACATGAACAAATCTCCTCAGGCTTACGGAAAAAGGCGCCCTGCTGGAATGCGCGCCTACCTTGCATGGGAAGTGGCCTGCGCGTGGAAAATTTCAAAATAAACCGACGCCTCACGACCAGCGGTAATGCGCTGCAGGCCAAGCGAAACGGCACTTGTAGCGCAGTTCTCTCAATCGGCGCCGTGGTTTTCCGACTCGGGCACGGCGTCGATGCCGGGCGTACCGTTGGCGGGCTTGATGCTGGCGTCAGCGGGCGTTGCGGCGCTGTCGGGATGGTCCCAATCGGTGGTCGCGTTGGGGTCTTCGTCGCGCCCGGCAGTGCCGATGACGCAACCGTCTTCATTGGGTGCGTCTGGATGCTCGAGCGGCCGGTACTGTGGGTTGGATGGGTTGTGTTTCATGGCTGAAAAGCTCCCGTTCACAGGTTAGGAACCTCGTTGGAACCACACCCTTTTTTGGAGTGCGACGAAAAAGACGAATGGCAGGACCGTTAACTAAACCAGCAGTTTCGATCTGATTAATATCAAAGCGCTGGCCGGCAATAAAAGTTATACGAAGCGGCGCATCAACCAAGTTTCTGTATAACTTTTTCAGCGAAATTACCGTTCGTCGCCGGTTAGAAAAATCGGTAAAACATTTTTCAAAAAGCCAATATCGGAATAAGTGTCCGTTGCGAAACGGCCAACTAACGAAACGCAAACTTAGCGACTGGAGAACTATCATGACTACAGGTAATAAAAACCCGGGCAACTTTGCCAATGATCGCGAAAAAGCCTCCGAAGCCGGTAAAAAAGGCGGCCAAGCGTCGGGCGGGAACTTCGCCAACGACCGTGAAAAAGCCTCGGAAGCCGGCCGTAAAGGTGGGCAGCACAGCCATGGCGGCGGTCGGAAGTCGGGTTCTTGAGTAACGGTGGGAGGGGCAGCCTGGCTGCCCCTTCAAACCAAACGCACAGAACATAAGTGACATATTCATCACTGATAAATAATCGTAAACGTCGCCGACGCATTGGCCGGGCCTGGCGTGACTCGGTTGGCGGTTTGCAGATAACGGGCACGCAAGCGGATGTTGTAGCTGGACTCGAAGGACAGTGGGTTAATACCGCTGGCCCGATTCATCCCCAGGGGTACCGGGGTACTGTCTAGTGTCGCTACTTGGATGCCGACTCCGCTTGCGGCAGGCGAATTACCTGTGCCTGTGGGATCAATGCTCAGCACGCCCGTACTGGCATTGATCGCCGGGCGCGAGGAGTCGATGCGAAATTGCAGGGTGTTACCCGCTAGGGTTCCGCCGGAGCCAACGCCGGTGGGTGAATTACCACTTTGCGAAAGCCAGCCAGGTCCGGTGGTGGAATAGGTGCCATGGAACGCCGGGCAATCATTCAAGTTGATGGAAAAATCTGTCCACCCTGTGGCGCTGTTAAGCCCGGTGAACTTATTGGTCAAGTGCGTCCCCATCGGCACTGAAACATCCGGCGTACTGCAGGTGCGCGAGACAATCTGGATACTGCCGGAGATGCCCATCCTGAAACCCTGCATCCTGGCATCGCCGAAGTTGCCAAACAGGCTCACGACCGGCAATGAGCTGCCCGCCAATACACCTGGCGTTACTTCCCCTAGTTTGATCAGTATCAATTCGAAGTTCGAAGGTCCATCAAACGGAATCAGGCAGCGAGAGCCCGATGTGCAGGCAGTCCAGGATTTGTTGGTTTGCCTGGGCAGCACGCCGCCGAGACTATTGATAACCACCCCCAGCCCTGGAATTCGGGTTCTGTAGACCTTGTTGGCATAGGGGCCGCTGGACCAATTGGCTAAGCCAGAAGTCGCCTCGACCGTCAACTCGGTCCACTGTTGAAACGGAGCAAACCGGCAGTCCAGCTCGGGTGCCTGGCCCAAGGCCATGCTGAAGCGCTGTCGATAGACTTCGGCGCCCACCGGCACATCACGTCCGACGGTAATCGCCGAGACCTGCAATGGCATGTTGCCCACTGCGGCCTGGATACCGTTGTTATATGTACAGGTCACTGCCATGGCCGTATCGGCCATCGCCCAAAGTGCCGCCAGCGCTAGGCTGGGTTTGATCAAAGCGCCCATGTTCATAACGGTACCTTTTGCATGTTGTTGGGCGGCGTGCTGCCCGCGACCTGTTTGCCGGCGGCGCAAATAGCGTCCACCTGCTGCAATTGCTGGCCCTCGCCGGGGCCGGGAGGAATCATCAGGGCACACTGTTGATGGGTCTTGCTGCCCCAGTTGATCAACAACTGGCGGGTTTCTGGCTTGATCCGGGCATAGAGCAGACCGCCCTGCCCGACCATCCCCACCGAGGCGCCTTCGCCGTCGGTCACGCCTGCGCCAAATGGCAAGCTGCTGCCATCGTCCAGGCGCACATTGAGCAGCACCGCACGGCCCTGATTAGTGGTGTATTTAAGATGCACCACGGCGCCAGCGCGTGGGGCGACTTGTTGGCTGGTCTCGTTGAGTTCGACATCCAGCGAACTGCCAATCGGGTCGATGGCCACCTCGTTCAGCTCATAAGGCCGCAGGTACGGCACCACGGCATTGCCGCGACTGTCGAGCGTCAGGCCGGGGTACCCCGAAACCTTGGCGCCCGCGGCACCCGGCGCACTGACCACCGCCATGGTTTCGCCGCGGTACGGCGTCATGGTCACGCCCTCTGCATGGGCCACCACGGTGCCGCTGGCGCCCATCGAGGCGCTGGTATAGCCATCGCCACGCCCCAGTGCCGCACTGAGCATGGCTCGCCCACCCGTGTACTGACCGTTAAGCGCGGCGCTCTTGCTGTGGTTGGCGCCGTCATGGCCGAAATTGGCGCTATAGCCATATTGACGGTCTTGGCCGGCGGTGCCGCTGATACCGGCCTGCTCACTGTAATTGCCTTGGGTATCGCGGCCCACCTGCGCGGTTATTTGCGGAGTGTTACCCGACGCGCCGAAATCCAGGGGCATGCTCATGGTCAGCAAAAAGCTGTTCTCCATGTCGCCCAGCCCCATGCGGCTGCGGTTGGCATTCACACTGAAGCTGACGCGGTTGAACTGCTTGCTGTAGCTGAACTGGTACTGCACATCACTGCCCGGCTGATTCCAGTAGTTTTGCGCGTAACCGCTGATGGAGACTTGCCCCCAAGCCCCAAGGTTCTGGTCGGCGGTCACCGAAAAACGGCTGCGCGGGCGACCGAACATGCTCGAATCCCAGCCATTTTTCTCGGCATCCAGCAGTTGGATGGCGTTGCTGAAATCCAGGTAGTCCTGAGTGGAAAACCGATAGGCTGCCAGCGAGAAGTTACTGCCGGTACTGAGCACATTCTTGCTGTACGACACCCGCATGCTCTGGCCCTTGGCAGCGCCGCCGGCCAGGTCGGTCTGGGCGTGCGTGATGTCCACGGCCATCGCACCGATGGGTGTGCCGAACGCCAGGCCGGTGAGCACCGCCGTGTAGTCATCGCTCGATTGCAGACCGGCAAAACCGGTGAAGGTATTGTTCAAGCCGTACTGCACAGTCCCTTGCAGCAGGCGCGCCTGATCGTCGACGAAGTTGTTGCGGGTTTCACCCGCAGTGAGGCTGAACCGCGAGGTGCCGGGGCGCAGCAACTGGCTGACCGAGGCGTAGGGCACGATAAAGTTCTGCTCAGTGCCGTCGGCTTCGGCCACGCTCACGCTGAGGTCGCCACCATAGCCGGTGGAGTACAGGTCATCGATCACGAACGCGCCGGGCGCCACGGTGGTTTCCAGCAAGATATTGCCGGCCTGGCGAATGGTTACCCGCGCATTGGTGCGGGCAATACCCCGGATGACCGGCGCATACCCGCGCATCGAATCGGGCAGCATGCGGTCGTCAGTGGACAGTTGCACACCGCGGTAGGACAAGGTGTCGAAGATCTCGCCGGTGGTGTTGGACTCACCCACCGTCAGTTGGCTTTTCAACGCGGTGATATCACGCTGGGCGTATGTGTCCAGAGCCTGGTACCGGCTGCCCAAACGTGACTGCCAGCTCATGGACGCGTTGTGGCGCAGGCGCCAGTCCCCCAGGTTCAGGCCCGCGTTGAGGCCCATGAACGCCGAATCGGAGTTGCCACTGCGGGTGCGGTTACGATTGGCGTTGAAGTTGTAGCTGAGCATGGCGGCCGTCACGCCACGGTCCCACAACTGCGGGCTGACGTAACCCCGCGCATTACGCTTGAGCGCCACCTGGGGAATGCTCAAGTCCAGCGCCTGGTTCTCTGGGGAGAAGTTCGCGGTAGCGCCAGGGATTACCTGCCCCACTGCCGGGCACGCCTGACTGTCGAGCATCGTGCTGGCCTCGGGCGTAAGGCTGGCCATTTGCACACCCTGGCGCTCAAGCAAGCCACGGTTCATACACACCACCGGCTTGCTGCCGTCGGCCTGGGCGTCAATGCGAATATCCTGCCGGTTGTTCAGTTGCCCGTTGAGGATGATGTCGGCTCGGTATTGGCCTGGCATCACCGGGTTGCCGGCCTGGTAGGCACTCAGGTCAAGATTGCGCGAGTCTTCGGGCAGGAAGGCGTCATTAAACTGCACTTCTTGCGCCAGTGCGCCTTGCATGCCCCACACGCCTGGAGCAATGGCCAATGCCTTGAGGATCAGGGCAGTGAGCGGATTCAAGGCGAAGCGAGGCCGCGCCCGCAGAAAAAGCCTGGAGCAAGAAAAGGTCGACATAGATGACTCGCGGTTAAAAACGTCAGGAATGGATCAGGGCTGCAGCGTGTTGTGGGTCGGGACCAACGCGCCGTAATCGTTGATGGCGCTGAATTCCACCTGGGCCTGGCTCGACGGCCTGGCCTTGAGCGTGGGCAGCGCGAACTGCCGGGTTTCTCCAGGGCCGACCATGCCGTCCTCACTGCGATAGCGTTGGTTACCCGCCACCAGGTCCAACTCGATCAGCGAGACGTGGAACGCCGACGGGTTGTACGCCTTCAGCGCCAGGCCTTGGCCATCGCGTGCCGTAACCAATTGCCACTGCACCTGCTCAACCGCCTCATTGGGATTTCCAGGCAAGCCGACCGGGCGATAGAACAGCTTGATGCGCGAACGGAAAGCCATTTGCAGCGTATTAAGGTCTGCACCCGCCTCGGGTTTGGGCGGGATTTCGAGAACGTTGAGCCAGAACACCGACTCTTTGTCCTGCGCCAAAGGCGCGCCGGTAAAGAGCACTCGCAAGCTTTGGCCCTTGGTCGGGTCAATGCGCGCCACCGGGGGCGACAATAGGAACGGCGCCTTGGAGCTGGTGGGTGTCGATTCGACGCTGCCGGTGTCGATCCATGATTGGACCAGTGCGGGCAACGTGCCGTTATTGTTCAGTTTTACGGTGATTTCTTTCTGGTCCGCCGGATAGACCAGGCGCGTACCGGTAATCACCACTGCAGCGAATGCATGGGAACACATCAGTGTGGCCAGGCCGATCAGCACCAGTGGTTTGAATGCACGTGTGCACGACATAGAGCAATCCCTTTACCGTCTGGATGCACGCCCTTCAATACCGAGCAGGGCGTGTGTCCAAAGCCTGCGACTTACTGATAATTGATGGAGTAAGTCACGGAGCCCACAACGGTGCCCGGCGTGGTAGCCGACTGGGCGTAGTACTGAACGGCGTACGGCAGCACAGCGGTCAGGGCAGTTGGGTCAACAGTTACGCGGCTGGTGGAGGTAACCTGAGACGTGTTGCCGGCCTTGATCGCGTTGCCATTGGTGGCATCCACCAACTGCAGTTGAACCTTGGTGGCTGAACCGCTGATGTTCTTCACATTACCGCTGGCCGGATCAACACCACCGCCCGACTCAAAGAACGCCGCCGCGGTTTTGATCGCAGCAGAGCACTTGCTCAGTTCGATGTTGAAACCGGTCTGGCCAGCTACTTGCCCGGCGGAAGCCAAGGAAGCGGTGGAGATGGTTGGCAAGGTGACGGTGGTCGCGCCGGAAGCTGCTGCACCATTGACGGCCACTTGGCAGGTTTCGGCTTTCAGCTCACCGTTGAAATCAATTTTGCCGTCCGAAGCCATGGCAGCAGAAGAGACGGTGGCAGCGACCAGTACAGCGAGGGCGCGAGCTTTGTAATTCATGAGTAACTCCGAGAGCACGATAGACTTGATTAAGTTTTGAAGTTCCCTGGACGGGAAATACTTCTGCGTTGTTGCGAAGTGAAGTGTAAGCAGCGCACTTAATTTTCAAAATAGGAGTGCTCTGAAAAACAAATAACCCGGGCAAATTACCTTATAAACAGGCGATTAAAAGCAACAAACAAAGCCCCCCACCATAGTGGGCTGGCTTTAATAAGCCAACAGACAAAGCGTCTATAGGAGTGGTCCTAAAAGCGCGCCTGAACGGTATATTTAAATCCAGCTTATATAATGGGTCATCGTTATTCTGATCATCAGATGTTGATTGACCCACCGTTATCGCAGCCTAAGCATCTACACAACTTCGAGGTTAGGCTGGACCCGTGGCGGTCTGACAGCCGACGCTTATTTACCTGGCGCCCCGCGATCCAACTGTGGGAGCGGGCTTGCTCGCGAAGGCGACCTGACAGTCAACACAGTTGGATTGGGTACATATCCGTTCCTGCGGTAACGGCCACCTAGGGTTCCGCCCTGACGGCGGCTCCCTTTTGAACAGCGCAAAAGCAAGCAAAACGCTCTTGCCCCACCACTCGGCACCTCGCCCAGGCGCGGTGTGCCCGTAATCCGCCAGTGATTTGGGGGCCGCCTGAGCGGCTCGCTTCGCATCGTGGTTACCATTGAGCGCTACAGAGTTGTATAGATACCCATGGCTATCGCAGGCAAGCTCTAATGCCGTTCAGTTAAGGCATTTTGTAGGAGCGAGCTTGCTCGCGAAAAACTCACAGGCGCCGCGCTCATTCAGGAAGCACACATTATCGTTGACGTTTTTCGCGAGCAAGCTCGCTCCTACAGAGGGCGATATACGCTTAACTGAACGGCATTAAGGCAAGCCCCACCTGTGAGAACGAGCGGGTACAGCAACGAGGCTATGCTGGCGCAGGCCTTTGACCAAGCAGCACGCTGAGACGCTCGGCAATCTGCTGCGCTGGCCAGTCACGCTCATCGCGCAATAGCCGTCCCAGGCTTTCGACAGTGCCCACCAGGTCGTCCCGCTCCAGCCCCAGCGCCGCCTCGTGCAGACGCTGAACTGCCTGCAACGCTTGGCTTCGCTCGCGCAAGGCCAGTGCCTCGATCAAGTCGTTGAAGGCCGTGCGCAGGATATGCGACTCCTCCTCTGGCTCTTCCTTGGGCATTGCCGGCAGCGGACCTTGCGGCATGTCACACCAAAGCTCGAT